>CAYNOA010000074.1:0-8746 GCA_964398695.1 uncultured Enterococcus sp.
AATAACATCCAACACAAACCAATAAAAAAACCTAATAATGCCGGCGAAAAGAGCTTTCGAAGTATAAAACGAAGACTAAAAGTCGTTTTCTTGCCCGTTAAAGTTAAGTTATCATTTTGAATCAAATAAATTCCCCAAGTGAAAAAGAAGGTTGTATTGCAAATATAGTAGAGTAGCGCATACGGAACCGCCTTTTCACCAAAAACAGCAATATTTACCGGCAAGCCCATAAAGATCGTGTTCGACGCCGTAAACATTACCCGAAAAGCACCCGTACGTCCAGCCGGCACCTTGGTCCATTTTGCGTATAATACACTAATGAAGTAAGTAATGGCAATTGACAAAGCCGGCAGTAAAATCCCTTGAAATAAAGTTAAAAATTCCGCTTTTGTAAATTTTTCGGTCATATTTAAGAACATACTTAAGGGTAAAGTTAAATTAAGTACCAGTTTTGAAAAAGCATCGGCAATATGATCATCAAACCATTTCTTCCATGAGAGCGCGTAACCAACCAACATAATTGCGAAAATCACCATAATATTTAAATATGCTTCAATCAAATGCGTGTCGCCCCCCTTAATCAATTATTTTTTTCTATATTGAATTCTACCATTTTTTAAAGTCGATTGGGGCAATTTTCTTCTTTCTTCTTTCTTTTCTAGTTAAAAATTGCTTTAAACAATTTTTATAGGAAAACCCACTGATTTTTGATATGATAAAACAAAATAGACGAGGAGGAGTCCCTTTGAAAAAAAGCGAACGACATGCGCTGATTGAATCCCTGATTAAATCCCATATCGTAAAAACCCAAGAAGAACTACTTGCTCTTTTAAAAGAAAATGGTGTCCACGCGACGCAAGCAACCATTTCAAGAGACATTCGCGAATTAAAACTGGTAAAAACGGCGGATTTAACCGGACAAGTTCGTTTTCAGCAGTTCCAAGAAGAAAAAGAAGAAACCAACACGCAAACGATTCACCTTGAGCAACTGACTCAAGACGTCGTCACCAAAGTTGATCGGGTGCAATTTATGACCATTCTCCATACGATTGCTAATAACGCGCCAATTTTAGCAGCCGCCATTGATGAAATTACAATGAAAGAAAAAATTTGTACCTTAGCCGGTTTTGATATCGTTACCGTTATTTCTCCTGATGAAGCATCCGCGATTATCTTAGAAAATTTCTTTAAGAAAAACTTAATCTAAAAAGACCTTGTGGCTAGCTAAACGGTTTGCCACAAGGTCTTTTTTAGACTAACAATCATATTAATAAGAAAAATCAATTAGCATTTTCTCATCTTTATAAATTTCGCTTTTTTGAATCTCGCGAAAATTGGTCGCATAACATAATGCCTCACGATAAGTTTTAAAGTGTTTTTCTTTGGTTTCTTTCGTGGATGTGACAGCAATGACCGAATAATTCAACCCATTCACTCCCTTTCCATGACATTCACGCAATCAAGCGCTTTTTAAGACTTTTCACTTACCTGTTTGGCTCTTTCACCCGGTAGCTACAAAAACACCACCCAAAATCCACAAAAATAGGCCCTCTACTCACCGGTAAATACTTACCAGTGAGTAGCGAAACCTTTTTCAAGTCAGGTGAATGCTTTGTTACATTTTATCTGGTGCATATAAGCCCAGTAAACGTAAATCTTCTTTTAGTAAAATCGTAACTGCATAAACTAAAGCTAAACGCGCTTCTTTTTGCTCATCTTCTACTAAAATTTTTGTATTCGCATAATATTTGTTAAATGCTTGCGCTAATTTAATCGCATGTTTGGCAATCACAGAAGGTTCATATTTTTCTGCTGCTTGTAAAACCGTTTCTGGGTAACGTTGGATATATTTCATTACTTCCCAGCTTGCTTCATCATTTAACGAATAGGCTTTGGTCGTATCCGGTGTGAAATCTGCTTTACGCAAAATGCTCATCGCTCGAGCATGCGCATACTGCACGTAAGGACCCGTCTCTCCTTCAAACCTTACCACATCTTCAAGGACAAAGTCAAAATTGTTTAATCGATCGTTCTTCAAGTCATGGAAGACAACCGCTCCGACACCCACTTGTTTAGCGACTTCTTCTTTGTTTTCAAGCGTTGGGTTCTTCTCACTAATTTGTTCCTTAGCTAAGGCAATCGCCTCATTTAAAACTTCTTCTAATAAAACAATTTTACCTTTTCGCGTAGACAATTTTTTCCCGTCTTTGGTAATTAAACCAAATGGAATATGATACATATCGTCCGACCATGCAAAGCCCATTTCTTTTAAGACGGCTTTTAATTGTTTGAAATGGTAGCTTTGCTCATTTCCTACCACATATAAGGATTTAGCAAAATGATATTGACGTTTACGGTAAAGGGCCGCCGCCATATCACGAGTAATATAAAGCGTGGCGCCATCTGATTTACGAATTAAAGCAGGATTTAGGTCATACGCCGATAAATCGACAATATCTGCACCTTGGTCTGAAGCTAGCAAATGTTTCTCTTCTAATAGTTCCACGACTTCTGTCATCTTATCATTGTAAAAAGCTTCCCCATTTAGTGAATCAAAAGAAATTTCTAACATATCATAAATTTTATTAAATTCTTTCATTGATTCATCGCGGAACCACTGCCATAAACGGTTCGCTTCGGTATCGCCATCTTCTAGTTTTTTAAACCAAGCACGCGCTTCATCTTCTAATGTCGCATCTTCTTCGGCTTTTTCATGGAAATCGACATACAGACGTAATAATTCATTAATTGGCTGCGCTTTAACCGCTTCCTCACTGCCCCATTTTTTATAAGCCACGATTAACTTACCAAATTGCGTGCCCCAGTCGCCAAGGTGGTTAATGCGAATCGGTTTGTAGCCAATTTTTTCTAAAATAAAGCCAATCGAATTCCCAATGACGGTTGAACGCAAGTGTCCCATAGAAATAGGTTTAGCAATGTTTGGTGAAGATAAATCGATTGGTACACTTCCGCCCATCCCAATCGATTGATCGCCATAATGATTTTTTTCTGTTATCACTTGCTTTAAAATCGCTTCTGTAATGACGCCTTTATTCATAAAGAAATTTAGATAAGGACCGACCACTTCAATTTTTTCAAAAGAAGCCCCATCAATTTTTTCAGCCAATTCTTGTGCAATTTGTTGTGGTGCTTTCCGATAAGCTTTGGCTAAGCCAAAGGCCGGGAAAGCGACGTCGCCATGCTCCGCTGTTTTAGGGTTTTCTAAAAAATTTGTGATCTGTTCATAAGTTAAATCCTCTTTAACGACTGCGTAAATCGCTTTAGCTACAATGTCTTTATTATTCATCTTGTCTGATTCCTCCTAGTTTTAATCATTTTTCTTTCATTCTTCACTGTTAACGCAAAAAAATCTCTAGTGTTAAACAACACTAGAGACGAGATTACCCGCGGTACCACTCTAATTGTTCGTAAAAACGAACCCACTTTATCTAATAACGGTAGATGCCGTTTGCTAAGCAAATTTTCACAAGCGCGCTTCACTTTTTCTTTTTTGTTCGGCTTCCACCTCCCCGAACTCGCTTAAAAAAATAAAAAGTTACTTTTCTTGATCACTAAATCAATCTTCAATTATTAAATCATAGCGATTATAACAAAATCCCTTTCATTTTGCTAGCAATTTTATTTAATCTTTTTTATTGGGAAAGACTAAGCTTGGATTGGCATTTAAATCCAAATGCGCCAGTTGCCCTTTGGCTAAGGCAACGTGAGCCGCAGCACCAATCATCGCCGCATTGTCGCCGCAAAGTCGTAAGGGCGGAAAAGTCAAGACCATATCTGGTAATTGCGCCTGGACTTCTTTCGTCAGTTTCTCTCTTAAGCCTTGATTGGCCGCCACGCCACCCGCCACGACTAATTGTTTGACCGGATATTTTTGACAAGCTCGCAATGTTTTTGCCACTAAGACATCAATAACACTTGCTTGAAAGCTTGCGGCTAAATCAACTAAAAGTAATTCTTCTTCTCGTTGTTTCGCATTATGCACAAGGTTAATAAAAGCACTTTTTAACCCACTAAAACTAAAATCAAAATTCTCTTCATGAATCATCGCACGTGGGAAATGGTATGTATCTTTTCCTTGGTGTGCGAGTTGATCAAGCTCTTTGCCACTTGGATAAGGCAAGCCTAATACCCGGCCAACTTTGTCATATGCCTCCCCTGTGGCATCATCGCGCGTTTCGCCAATGATTTCAAATGACCCATCTTCAGCCATATAAACGAGTTCCGTATGCCCCCCGCTAACTAGTAACGCCATTAATGGAAAAGCAAACGCTTCGACTAAACGCGCGGCATAAATGTGCCCCGCCATATGGTTGACGGAAATTAAAGGCAATTGGTGCGCCCAAGCAAAAGCTTTGGCTGCCGCAATTCCAATCAGTAAGGCACCAACTAAACCCGGTCCTTGCGTTACGGCTACTGCGGTTAAATCCGCCACCTGAACCCCTGCTTCTACTAACGCTTCTTCCATACATAAGGTGATTTGTTCAACGTGATGTCGGCTAGCGACTTCCGGCACCACTCCGCCAAAGCGTTGGTGACTTTTAATTTGTGAAGCAACAATATTACTTAATACTTTCACGCCATCTTCAATCACGGCCACACTGGTTTCATCACAACTACTTTCAATTGCTAAAATCAATTCTCTCATTTTTTTGTTCCTTCTTTTACATTTTTTACCATTAAAATCGCATCTTCTTCTGGTTCCTGGTAATAATTTTTACGTTGACCCAGCACTTCAAAGCCAGCTTTTTCATACAAACGTTGCGCTGCATGATTGCTCGCACGCACTTCTAAAAAAATTTGGTTAACGGCTGCTTCTTGTGCTTTTTCACTTAACTGTAATAATAACTCCGACCCCTTTTTTTGCCCTTGATAAGCCGGTGAAACAACAACATGCATCATTTCAAATTCATCAAAAATTTGATGGTAGGCAATAAAACCAAGGATTGTTTGTGCCTCCACCCAAATTAAATAGCGACTATGAGGATTCTCTAAGTCTGCTTGAAATTGCGCTTGATTCCAAGGCGAACCATGGACATAGCTTCGCTGCGCTAAATCATACAAATCTTGAGCGAGCGTATTTGGGGCATAAGTTTCTTTCGTTAAAATCATAAATATTTCACCATATCGATTGCATCTTCATTTTCTTCATTATAATAATTCTCAAGAACCTTACGCGAAACAAAACCTAGTCGCCGATAAAAACGTTGCGCGTCTTTATTGCCCATTCTCACTTCAAGCGACATCGTTTGGCAATGATTTTGTTTGGCGAATTTTTCTGCTTCAATCATCAAAAGTGAACCTAAACCAACATTTTGCCATTTAGGAATAAGCGCAATGTTGGTGATATGGGCGTCCCTTTGGAACACGCGAACCCCTAAAAAGCCAATGATGGCTTCTTCTTGTCGCACGGCTAAATACAAATGTGGGTATCTCGAATAAATTTCTGCTAAAAAAGCACTTTTCGTCCAAGGGGTTTGGCCAGCGTAAGTCAAACGTTCGACATCTAACAAAGCTTTCATATCGCCAAATTCAATCTGATTAAAAGTAAAAGAATGGCCCTTTAAAGCGACTTTTTTTGTTTTATATTTTATTTTTCGGTTTTTCAAAAAAGCATACTGAAAAGGATTAAATTTTCTCCACATAACTTTCAGCTCCTACTTTGTGAGTGGCCAGCCAATTTTCTTCTGCTTCAACTAATTTTAAATACGCGGGTAAAAACGCATGAATGTCTTCAACTTTCTCCTCAAGCAGCCCTAGTTGTGCTAAAGTAATTCCATTTGGGTATTGCCAAGCAGGAATCATATTGATTTGCGCTTTTGGTAACCCTTGCTCAATTTCTTCTTGAAAATCGACCACATCGACGCCGACAAAATAAACATTTTGATCCTCTAATCTTGTCAGTAACTCACCCAATGCGATATGTTGATCGGCCATGACCGTTTGCAACTTACCATCTACCCACTGATAGACGCCGGCGTAGACATTTTTACGACGCGCATTAAATAAAGGGACAATCCAGCCTGTGATACCCACACAATTTGCGGCTATCGTTTTTAAACTTGAGACGCCAACCAGTTCGATTTTTAATGTATCAGCCAAGGTTTTAGCTGTCGTCACACCAATTCTTAGTCCCGTATAAGAACCCGGCCCTTGGGCTACCACAATGCGATCAAGGTCGCTAGGGGCAAGGCCAACTTTTGCTGTCAAATCTGCTAGTGCTGGCATTAAAGCCGTGCTATGGTTTTTATTCATGGTCGTTTGGATTTGCCCTAGAACGGTTTGATCTTCCATTAGACCAATGGCTAATGTTTGATTTGAGCTATCGATTGCTAATATCTTCATTTTTATAATACATCCCTTTCGCTTTACTCGAGGCACCACACGTCACGAAACTGATTGTCGTGCTCTGAGTCTTTTTTTCTTATACTTTATTTAGAAGCATCCGTTCATGCTAAAAATCACAAGGAGGTGCATTCGTTAGTTAGAGTAAACAAGATTGATTTTCAAGTTCCCCCCTGATTTTGGGCTATTCTTTCTTAGTTTACCATAAAACATTGGGGGTTAGTAACTAAAAAAAGCGCAACTCTCCTATCCAAAAATCTGTTTTACCAAATCACCACTTAGGTTGTCAATCATCTTGAATTTTTCCCTTATAAAACGAGAATTGGATACAATCAGGACACTACAAAGCGAAAGTTAAGTCAACACACTAATGTTTGCGCTTTCAAAAAGATGATGGTAAAATAAATTTAGTTCATAACACCCATTGCAAGGAGTGATTTAAATGGAAAGAATTATTACTTGGGCCGACTTAGCAAACAGCATTAACAAGCGGGAAGAAACTTTTGAGGTAACTGGTGTTTTAGCACTAAAATTAATTCCAATCGTCAAGCAAATGGAGAAAAAGCCGGAGCCAAGGAAAGCTCTTCTAGAAAGCATTTTCTCCGTTATGAAAATTAAAGATTTTTTGAATGGAATTAAGAAAATTGCTGAAAATGGATTAGTTCTATACTTACTTTACAAAAATTATTATTACGAAGAAATCGCGCTTGATTATTTCAAGTTCACCCTGAAAAAAGCAGAAGAACAAATCAAACTCGCTGAAGTAGAAGATGACGAAATATTGAATGAATTTGAAAAACTAGATAAAGACTTCTTTAATTAATTTTTTTAATTTCACCTTCAAATAAAAAAAGCACGAGAGTAGTCATTCCTCATGCTTTTTTTATTTGCTTAATGATATTTTCAAAAAGGACTTTTACTTCTTCAACAATGTCGACTCACGCAAGATAAGTTCCGTCCCTACCGTAATCTTTCTTGGAACCGGAGCGGTTTCTTGCATTAATTCAAGAATAGTGGTGACCGCCAATTCCCCCATCCACTCGGTATACACGCGAACAGTTGATAAAGCCGGAGAAACATATTTGGCAACCGACACATCATTAAAACCAATCATTGAAATGTCTTCTGGGATTTTCAGCCCGTGTGCTTGAATGGCTCGCATGGCTCCGATGGCTAACGCGTCACTCGAAGCAAAAAAGGCACTTGGATAATTGGGAGTAGTCATTAAATAATTTTCCATCACAGTAAATCCTGCTTCAATCGTGAACTCAGCTTTTAAATGATGGTTTTCTTGATACATTTTCAAGCGTTGGAGTGACTCACGAAAGACGAGCCAACGTGGATCAATAATTTCATAGCCACTTTCTTTGGTCGACTCGATGCCTGAAAGGATTCCAATTTGGGCATGATTTTCTTTAATAAAGTGGTCAATCACCAATTGCACCCCTTGTGAAAAATCAATGACTAAAGAATTATGACCAAAAGACATCGCGTCAAAATCAACAAAAAGCAGCTCCCCGGTTAGTTTTTCTAACCGTTTGATTTGTTTTTGGTCAAATTTTCCTAAAGCGATTGTGCCTTGCGTTTGCGTATCTGTTAACTCACTCATCGGCTCTTTTATTAGACGAACATTTAATTCTTCTGCTTTTTTTTCAATCCCTAAACGAATCGCTAAGTAATATAGATCCGCCAGCTCTTCTTCGCTATCGTACCACTGAACTAAGCGCAGGGTGGTTAATTCACGTTTTTTATTTTTATGCTTGGTGTAATTCAAAGCTTCTGCAATCTCAAAAACTTTTTGTTCGGTCTCTTTACTAACGGATAACTCTGGATCATAATTGAGCACCCGTGAAACCGTCGCGGGAGAAACGCCTGCTTTTTTGGCAATATCTTTAATCGTAGCCACTTGACCTTCCTCCTTTAATTTTCATTATAAACTCGCCACAAACGCATGAAAGGCTGCTTGACCAGTTGGATTGCGCTTAAAGACACCAGCATCTTCTAAGACGCGTGCAAAAATCAAACCAACTTCTTGTTGCACAATGGCTTTGACGTTTTCTGCTGTGAATGCATATCTTTCTTTCATTTGCTCTGCCCAAGGAAGGTGATAGTTTGCGATTTCATTTGGCTCATGTAAAACATACTTTTCCACTTCAACGAGCTCTTTTTCTAGGCGAGGTGGTAAAACGGCTAAGCCCATGACTTCGATTAAGCCAATATTTTCTTTCTTAATGTGTTGCACGTCTTGATGCGGATGAAAAATGCCATCTGGATGTTCTTTTGACACGTTATTATCGCGTAAAACTAAATCCATTTCAAACAATTCCCCTCGCCGGCGTGCAATGGGTGTTACTGTGTGATGAGGAGTCCCGTCTGCACTAAA
>CAYNOA010000075.1:0-5500 GCA_964398695.1 uncultured Enterococcus sp.
CTCTTCAATCGCTGCCATCAATTCCTCTTCATCCGCGCCTTCTTTGTGACGGCGAATATAAGCCGATAAAATAGGATTGTCTTCAAATGGCTCGGTCATCTCTGTTTGCTCCAGAGCTGGCAGCGTTGATTCGTGTGCTACTTCTTCCTTGGTCAAATCTGCTTCTGTTGTAACTTCTGTCGATTGCGTTTCTTCAATGACTTCATGAAAGTGTTCAATCACTGAACCTAAAGAAACATCTTCAAAATTCGACCAATTGATATCATCATTTGCTAATTGGGCCTGAGCGACATTGGTTGGCTTAGCCGTTTCTTGCTTCAAATTTTCTGGGTTTAATTTTGATCCGCATTCCGGGCAAACCAGTTGCTCTTCAATGGGTTCAAAACCACAATAAGGACATTTTTTTATCACTAACTTGACTCCTTTATGTTTCTAAAGTTCAATCTACCACAATTTAAAAAGTTTACCAAGCCTTATTCGATTACGTTTTTATTAAAATTCGATTTTCTCATTTGTTTTGCTTTCATATCAAAAAAGAAAACGACTCAAAAAGTCGCTTTCCTCGTTTTTATTCTAAAAAGTCTTTTAGTTGTTTTGAACGTGAAGGATGGCGTAACTTGCGTAAAGCTTTGGCTTCAATTTGGCGAATTCGCTCACGAGTGACGCCAAAGACTTTGCCGACTTCTTCTAAAGTTCTTGTTCGTCCGTCATCAATCCCAAAACGCAAACGTAAAACATTTTCTTCACGATCCGTCAAAGTATCTAAGACGTCTTCTAATTGTTCTTTTAGTAATTCGTAAGCCGCATGCTCAGCTGGGCTCGTTGCTTCTTGGTCTTCAATAAAATCACCTAAATGAGAATCATCTTCTTCACCAATTGGTGTTTCCAAAGAGACTGGCTCTTGTGCAATTTTTAAAATCTCGCGCACTTTTTCGGTAGGTAAATCCATTTCTGCACCAATTTCTTCTGGTGTCGGTTCGCGCCCTAAGTCTTGCAGTAACTGACGTTGAATACGGATTAATTTATTGATTGTTTCGACCATATGAACCGGAATTCGAATGGTTCGAGCTTGGTCTGCAATTGCACGAGTGATCGCTTGGCGAATCCACCAGGTTGCATACGTTGAAAACTTAAAGCCTTTGCGGTAATCAAATTTTTCAACGGCTTTCATTAAACCAATATTTCCTTCTTGGATTAAATCTAAAAATTGCATGCCCCGCCCAACATAACGTTTGGCAATACTTACCACTAAACGTAAATTAGCTTCTGCTAAGCGTTGTTTCGCTTCTTGGTCGCCTTCTTCAATTTTTAAAGCTAAGGCGACTTCTTCTTCGGCATTTAATAAGGCCACTCGACCAATTTCTTTTAGATACATTCGCACTGGATCATTGATTTTAACGCCAGTTGGGGCAGATAAATCTTCATGAGCCACGCTTTCTTTCTCTGCTTTTTCCTCTTTTTTCAAGCTAAATACAGAAGGTTCGCCTTTTTCATCAACCACGCTAATGCCGGCATCTTCCACTTTTTGAATCAATTTTTCCATTGCTTCTGCATCGAGTGCATAAGGCGTTGCTAATTGATTGGATAATTCATCATAAATAATTTGACCTTTGGCTTTATTTTCTTTGATAAAATTAGCCACGGCTTTATCATAAGTTAATTTTTTTTCTTCCGACATGAAAGAGATCCCCCTTTTTTAATAAACTTCGACTATTGTACTCTTTTTAAATGTTTGGTTAAATTTAGAATCTCTACAGCTAACTCTAATTCACGTTGTTGATTCCCCATTTGACTGGCCATCTGTTGTTCAATTTTTTTTTGTTGAATTTCTTCTTGTACCCCCGCTTTTTGGATGACTCGAAGAATATCTCGCAGCTCTTGCTCACTACTTTCTTCAGGTAGTTTCAAATTCTCAATCTGGGCAACTAGGTAACGCAATTGCTCGTCTTGTAAAAAATCAAAGAACTTCGCAAGCTCAAAAGAAGTCTCAATTGCAATATACGTATCAAAAAGAACATACAACTCTTGATAGTGCTCTCTAGGAAAATTAATTGCTAGATTTTTAAACCGTTGATTAAACCCTTCCTCATGGAACAAACGATACAACAAAATTTCTTGTGCTTTATCGACTTGGCTTTTTTGCTGCGTTTGCATTGGGATAACTGGTTGGGGTGACCGAACTTCCGGTACAAAACCCGACTGCTTTTGTTGACGTTGGGCACGGTTTTGCTGTTTGAGTTGCCGAAATTGCTCTTGTAGCACTTCTCGACTGACTTGAAATTCCGTCGAAAGCTGCGTTAAATAACGATCTTGCTCGAGCAGTGAATCCACGTCAATCAATTCTTTTAAAAGTTGTTCCAAATAATCAAGCTGTTCTTTTTCATTGGATAAGTTCCGGTTAAGTCGATGATAGGCCTGCTTAAAAGAAAAGACCGTTTCACGTCCATGGCGAGCCAAGTTCACAAAAGCAGCTTGGCCATATTTGCGAATGTAGTCATCTGGATCAAGCCGTTCTGGAAAACTTAAGATACTAAGTTCGAGTGGACTAGACGCTTTCAACAACTCAATTCCCCGATTGGTTGCCTCAATCCCCGCCGAATCGCCATCATAACTAAAGACGAGGTTCGTCGCAATTTTTTCGATAATTTGAATTTGTTGTTGCGTCAAACTGGTGCCCATTGAAGCAATGCCATTTTTTACGCCGGCTTGCCAGGCAGCTAAAACGTCCATGAACCCTTCAAATAAATAGACTTCACTTTCTTTTCGAATCGTACTGCGCGCTTTATCGAAGTTAAATAAGACTTCACGCTTGTTAAAAATTTCGGTTTCTGGTGAATTCAAATACTTGGCTTGGTGATCACTTGCCGTCTCTGGTAAATCTAACCAACGACCGGAAAACCCAATTGTTTTCCCTTGGGCATTACGGATTGGAAAGACGACGCGCTGATAAAAACGATCCAAGAGTTGGCCATCTTCTCTTTCAACAAACAAACCCGAAGCTGCAAACAACTCCTTGGGTAATTTCTCATTTAAGAAAATCTTCTCCAAAAATTCTCGTTGAATCGGGGCAAAACCAATCTGAAATTCCTTAATCGTTTCTTCTGTCAACCCTCGTTCAAGCAAGTAATCAAGTGCCACTTGTCCAGCCGTTGTATGCATCAATAAATGATGGTAAATTTCAGCGGCTTTTTCATGTAGGCCAATGAGTGCATTGGTACTGGATGTTCCTGTTTTTTCTTCTACACTCGCAAAGAATTGTTCTTCAACCGGAATCCCTTCTAACTCAGCAACGCGTAAAACAGCGGCTTGAAAAGAAAGCCCTTCGATTTCTTCAATAAAACGAAAAACATTGCCACCACGTCCACAACCAAAACAGTGATAAAATTGCTTGTCTTCCGCAACAGAAAAAGAAGGTGATTTTTCGTTATGAAAAGGACATAACCCGACATAATTTTTGCCGCCAGATTTCTTTAGTTGCACGTATTGTCCAATTATTTCAACAATGTTTGTCCGATCGCGAATCTCATCAATGACTTGAGTAGGAATTCTAGCCAAGCGTGCTCACCTCCTGGAATTCGGCTTAAAAAGGCTGTCTATATCGGAAAAAAAACGCACTAATCGAAATCAGCGCGATGATTTAAAGTAGACAGTTTTTCACATATTTCATTGTAGCACAATCTTAGAAATTTTCAAGTCTTTTGCACCCGAGTTTTCAAGACTCGCCGTGATTTTGATTGCTAAAAGAGCCATTGAAAAAAACGGACTTTCCATTGATTCCAAATAACTAGATTAGCATAAAATAAATTCCCACCATTTTTATATAAATAGCCGCCATTATGAACCAAAGCCGGAAATTTTAAATACCGATACTGCTCTTGTGTGTGATTACCTAAGAAAGGCGCAATCACTTCACGGGAGTAGTCATCTGCCAAATCAATGTCATTTACTCCGCCATGTTCCGCAATAAAATAAATGTAGTCCAAACCAAAATTATAAGCTTGAATAGCCGTAGCTAAATCAACGCCTTGTTCGCTAGCCAAAACGATTGCTTTGGCTAAATAGGCCACCCCTTGATGGATACTTTCTTGCGTGCCACTAATTATCCCCACTTCACCAAAAGCACTCTCTGAACTTTGCATTGGATCAATCCCTTGTCCTTTTGTTTCAGTTATAATAATGGCTAAAATCAAGTCATGATAACCGGTTAAGCCTTGGATTTTTTCGGCTATTTTGACTTCTTCTTCTAAACGAATCACTTGTTGATAAATTTGATAGTTTTTATAAAAAAGATAACTCCCCAAACTTAGGGAGATAAGTAAAAATAATAGCAAACTTCTTTTAAAAAAACTTACTTTCTTTTTCTTCTTTTGCATCGCCTTCCCCCTCGGATTTCAACTATTTCAACATTACTATATCTTGGCTCCTTTGTATCGAAAAAACTGAAATCATGGGAAAACCTTAAAATTTATTCACAATATCCTCAACATTTTTAATTGTAACAGAAAGCGTCCCATCCGGGTGATTGGTAAATTCGATTAAATCTGGATTGCGATAAACATCCAGTGGCACAATTAATTCAATCCCATTTGAAAGTTTTAGCTTTTGTTTGCCAAATTTCTTTTCCGCAATTTCTTTGACTTCCTTGACGAGTGGTGCTTGACTTTGCACCCCTTTTTCTGTTATTTCTTCTTGAAAAGCGAGTTTAGCAGAAATGTTTTCTTTAAAGACTTTTTCAGCGATTTCAGTCGTGTCTAAGTAACCTGATTCTTCAATTGTTTCAAAAACCGCCTCTTGGACATTGGCTAACACATCAAACGTCGGTGTCTCAAATTTCTCACTCATTTTTTTCGCGACTTTTTTTATCACGCGCATATTTTCATCTAAAGATGGTAAAGGTGCTGACTCAATGACTTCCGTTGAAAAATAAAAACGTTTCTCTCCTGAAAAGACTTGCTTCATTTCAACCAATTCATAAGTTTGAGTCGTTAAATTAATCGTAATTCCTTCATCGGGTTTTTGTGTCTTCCCACCTAAAATGGCGCGATTTAAAATCAATTTATTTAATAACCCTTGTTCCACAACCTCAGTAAAATGCGTATATTCTTCCTTATATTTCACTCGAAACCAAGCAACTTGTTCTTTGGCATCTTCTTCATATAAAACCACAAAAACATCACTATTTGGCGCTTCTTCACTTTCTTGATAAGCTTGGTACCAATGACTAACCAACATTTCACTAAATGCGATAAAATCTTCGACGGCTTTTGGCAACATTTCAGCAACTTGTGATTGAGGAGCAAGCGTACCTGTCTTGGTCTGCGCATTGGAAATCTTTTGAATTTTTTTGGTTAAATATTCGCGAATATACTCATTGGCCAAATCCAATTCAACTTGAGAATAAACTGGATCGCCTACTTCTCGATCAATTAAGTGCATGACTGCTTTTTTTAAATAAATATCCATGATTTGTCTCCTTTTTCCCTTCGTCCATTGAATTCAA
>CAYNOA010000075.1:5510-8701 GCA_964398695.1 uncultured Enterococcus sp.
GATACGCTCTATTATACTCATTTTCTTCGTATTTTGAAATATTGAATTGCTAAATTCCTTCGCTTGACCACCGCGAATCATATGACATTGAGAACATAAGGTGTTATCATTAGAATGGAATCACAAAAAGAAGAGGAGGTGATTTTGATGGAAGGTTTATTCCTAGCAGCAGGCTTTGTTGGTTTGGTCATCGCCTTGCTTAGCCCCTGGACAAAAATAGGCGCTTTCTTATCTTTGGCGAGTTTTTATTTTTATCTAGATCTTTTAGCAATTGAAGAATGGATTCCTTTTGCCTTATTTACTTTAGGAATTTTACTCATTGTTTTTGAATTTCTCATTCCGGATTTTGGCTTCGTTGGCATTTTAGGGGGCGTCATGCTCTTTTTCGGTTTGTATTATACAACTGGCAACGTTTTTTGGGTTATTCGTGACATGAGCATGGCAATTATTAGTTCTGCCGCCGTCATCCTTTTTTTAATTCGTAGCAACTATGCCACGAGTCGACTCTCACGATTTGTACTACACACCAACTTAGAAGTCGACAACCCGATTATCACCGAAGAAAATACGCTTGAATTATCACCTGGATTAAGTGGAGTTGCCCAAACCCCCTTACGCCCTTCAGGCAAAGCAACTTTTGGCAAAAAAGAAAGTCCGCTTTATGATGTTTTAAGTACGGAAGGTTTTATTGCTGTAGGTTCTCCCATCACCATTGAAAAAATTGAAGGCGTTAAAATTTGGGTAAGAAAATCGAAAATGGAAGGTGATTTATGATGACTTACGATTTCCCGGTAGGCGGTATTATTAGTATCGTTATCCTTGCTGCCATTGTTTTATTTATTTTGGCTTTATTCTTACGCTTTGTGCCCATCGGTTTATGGGTGACCGCTTATTTTTCTGGTGTCAAAGTCAGCATTGGAACTTTGATTGGTATGCGTTTACGCCGAGTAAACCCTTCGCATATTATTCAGCCGCTTATTAAAGCGACGAAAGCTGGCCTAGTTCTTTCAACAAACGAACTTGAAGCACACTATTTAGCGGGCGGCAACGTCAACCGAGTCATTGACGCCCTCATTGCTTCGCAGCGAGCGAATATTGATTTGGTTTTTGAAAAAGCAGCCGCGATTGATTTGGCTGGACGGGATGTCTTTGAAGCCGTTCAAGTTTCGGTCAATCCCAAAGTAATTGAAACACCAAATATCGCAGCCGTAGCAAAAAACGGAATTGAAATTATCGTTAAAGCCAAAGTAACGGTTCGAGCAAATATTGAACGCTTAGTCGGCGGCGCGGGCGAAGATACGATTATTGCGCGAGTTGGTGAAGGCATTGTCACAACGGTTGGTTCTTCTGAAAAACATGAAGAAGTTTTAGAAAATCCTGACTTAATTTCAACCACCGTTTTAAATAAAGGCTTAGATTCAGGAACTGCTTTTGAAATCTTATCCATTGATATTGCAGATGTCGATGTTGGCCGTAATATTGGTGCCCAACTGCAAACGGACCAAGCCGAAGCGGATAAAAAAATCGCGCAAGCCAAAGCCGAAGAGCGCCGCTCAATGGCGATTGCTGAAGAACAAGAAATGCGAGCGCAAGTCCAACGCATGCAGGCAAAAGTGGTCGAATCAGAAGCAGAAGTTCCTTTAGCAATGGCCGAAGCCTTACGAACGGGTAAACTGGGAGTCATGGACTATTACAAAATGCAAAATGTCGATGCGGATACAAAAATGCGGGCTTCGATTTCAAATCAGGCCAATCCAACCAAAGAAAATGAGTGATTACGATGGAAATTTTTGCTCTCTTATCGCTACTTTTACAATTTTTAATGGGCTTTTTGCCCTTTATCATTTTTGCTGTTTTTATCGTTAGTATTAAAAAAATATTCCAAAATCCGCAGAAAAAACCAGGACAAGCACCACCAACGAAAACAAACATAGCACCACGAAACAACCTAGAAGTTCAAAATAAATCACAAACAAAAAAAGGACCAAGAAATACGTGGGCACAACAAGCCCGAAATATGTCGGAACTTTTAAAAGAAGAACTTTTGCAACCAGAACCAACCAAGGTTAGTCAAACACAAAGAACCTCTTCGCCCTTTACTCAAAAGGCAAAGCAATCTAGTCAAGTGAGCTCACCGGGTAGGACTGCTGCTACTCAGTTGCGAGAAAAACAAACACCGCTAGCACCAGTAATGGTACCCAACAACCAAGTGATTGATCCGGAGCATTTGGTGCAGGCGATGATTTACAAAGAGATTTTAGATAAACCTTTAGCTTTACGTGATTAAAACAAATCAAATCGATTCACACAATGAGCAAGACATGGCGGCAACTTGCTTTGGTCGTTCGCATGTTTTCTTCTTAACGGGCTCGAACCATCATTTGATTCTCATTGACTCACCCTATTAATTTGGAATGAATGGAGGATTTTATTTTGAATATCTTCAATCGATTGGACCATTTAGATGCGCAAGTGTTAAATGCCTTTAGTCCGGATTTTATTTTTCTAGTTTTCCCTGATAAAGTGCAACATTTTCCTGCTCGCAATTTTGGTCCAAAAGAAACGCTCACAGCCTTAAACGAACGACTTGGAGAAAATTATCAATTCGATACTTGGCAAAATTATGTCATTGCTTTTTCACCACAACAAGATTTAATTGCTGTCCTCCCTCGTTTCGAAAAAATTGTATCCCTTCAAAACGCCTAGATTCTTAGGCGTTTTTCATTTTATTTACGAACTTTTAACTTTTTAGCACTTTTTCATGAAAATTACTTTCATTCTTGCTCCTTTTTGCATATAATCATAAAGGATTGAAAGGGGATTTTTCTCCATGCGTTGCTAACTTTTTATTGTCTTATGAATTTTAAAAAAATCGCAGGAGCATTTCTCTCTTTTCGTTAAATACAAAGTACGAAACTTTTTGACTACGGCAGTCAAAAAACTACGAATCCAATTTCGTCAAATTTCTATAGGAAAGGAGCGGAGAATCGCAAGCAAATAAAACTGCTACGAATCTCCTACATTTAAACGAATGAAAAAGAAAAAACTGGCCAAATTAAAACAACAATTCCGCCCTTCTTTTAAAAACGCGCAACAAATGCTTTTATCAGAAATGGAAAAACAAGCTTTGATCTTATTTAACATGCCAATCAAAGTCTGCAAAACAGATCAGGCTTGTGCACTGGGAGCTG
>CAYNOA010000076.1:0-8583 GCA_964398695.1 uncultured Enterococcus sp.
ATTGGAAACGTGATGTTTTCTAATTCATAGTCTGGGCTAGAAGCCGATTGATTTTTTTTACTACTGCAAGCCCCTAGTAATAACACACTAAACAAAGCAATCGTTACCATTTTTTTGTTCATTTTCATTTGATTCTCTCCTCGTTTCATTTTTTTATCCTTTAACAGAACCAACCAATACCCCTTTATCAAAGTACTTTTGAAAGAATGGATACATAATAATCAACGGCAAACTAGAAATCACAATCGTTGAATATTTAATTAATTCAGCAATTTGTTTCATCTCTGCCATTGCCGTGTTCGCACCAACCATATCTTGCGATGGTTGATTTTGAATCAAAATATTACGTAAAACTAATTGCAAGGGTTGTAAATCTTCGTTTTTAATGTAAATCATCGCGTCAAAGTAAGAATTCCATTGGCCGACGAAGGCGTATAAAAATAAAACAAACATAATTGGTTTGGATAATGGCAAAATCACTTTAAAAAGAATTTGCAATTCATTCGCCCCATCAATCGTTGCCGCCTCACTAAGTTCGCGGGGCAACCCACTAAAATACGTTCGAGCCATGATAATGTTCCAAACATTAATCGCTCCTGGAACAATTAACGCCCATACGGTGTCTATCATGCCCAAATTCTTAATTAAGAGATAGGTCGGAATTAGTCCCCCACCGACAAACATGGTAATAATAAAGAACGTCATTAAAATTCCACGACCGTATAGATCAGGTTTAGATAACGGGTAAGCGGTAATCATCGTAATAAAAACCGTTAAGAAACTAAAACTAAACGAATAGAATAATGAATTGAGAAACCCGCGAACAATCGAATCGTCAGAAAAAACACGCTTATAACCATCGACAGTCCAATCGGCAGGATTAAAACTAATCCCCTGACTAATTAAAGTTGACGGATCCATGAATGAAGCGATAACAACATAAACTAAAGGGATAATCGTTATCATGACTAATAATCCAACGAGTATCCAGTTAACCCAGATAAACTTGCGATCAAAACTTGTGTATAGATTCATTTCTTTTCACCTCCTTACAATCCTTGGCCATCATTTAAGCGTTTTGTAATATGATTAACGATTAATAGCAAGATGACATTGATCACCATATTAAACAAGCCAACTGCGGCAGAATAAGCATAGTTCCCTGACTGTAAACCGACCTTATAAACGTAAGTCGAAATGATTTCTGAAGTAGGAATATTCATGGATGTTTGCATTAAGTAGGCTTTTTCATAACCAACATTCATGATGTTTCCCGCAGATAGGATAAAACTAATTACCATTACCGGTCGCATCGCAGGCAGATCGATATGCCAAATTTTTTGTAAAATGTTCGCACCATCGATATTGGCTGCTTCGTATAAATCAGAACTTACGCCGGCTAAGGTCGCCGTATACAGAATCGAAGCCCAACCAATCCCTTGCCAGATACCAGATAAAATATAAATCGTTCGAAAATAATTCGGATTAGACATAAATAGAATCGGATTACCGGTCAACTTTTGTACCAAACTATTAATCGGGCCATTCGCGGATAGGAATAAAAACAACATTCCGACGATGACAACGACTGAAATAAAATTCGGTGCATATAAAATCAATTGGAGTTTCTTTTTGATTTTATCATTGAGAATTTGATTTAAAGAAAGGGCTAACAAGATTGGTGGAAAAAATCCCAATAGTAAACCGTAAACACTTATTTTCAAGGTATTCTCAAGTAAGACAGTAAAATTTGGTGAAAAGATAAACTCTTTAAAATGCGCTAGCCCAACCCAAGGACTGGCTAAAATTCCCAACATCGGATTATAGTCTTTAAAAGCGATTAGCGCTCCGTACATCGGAAAATACTTAAAGACTAAAGTCAAAAGCAACCCAGGTAACATTAAAAAATACAGCCACTTGTCTCTTTTTAATCTTTTCATGATTTGTAGCTTTTTCTTTTGTTTGACTTGAACCTTGTGCTCTCCCATCCTCACAACCGATTCTTCCATTTCCATTCCTCCACTCATTTTAGAAACGTTTCCGTTGTTTCCTAAAAAAATAAAATTGCGTAATTTTAAAACTGGAAACGTTTCTATTTGTTAAAGTGAGAATATCATGTTAGCGTTTTATTGTCAACCTCTTTCAAAAAGAAACTTTTCAAGTTGAACGTCAAAAAATCGCACATTGTAAAATGAAGTTAGAAAAATAAAAAGGGCATTTATGGTACACTCAAATTGTATTTCCCGCTAAAGAAAACAAAGGCGTGTCACCATAAACGACCTACAAACTGAATACGGCATTATTGGTCGTCAAGAAACGAGAACTCCAACGGGATTCTACGCCGTAACGGATTACCAAAATCAATGGCTTTTAGAGAAGGGAATCAGACATTTATTTCAAGTGTCAGCAATCAACGCAACCATATTCCAAGAACATCATTGCATTACAAAACACCTATCGAAATATTTTTGAGCGATAGACAAGAAGGATTTTATTCTAACTTAATTTGACAAATTATAGATGTAAAAAAGAGACGTAAAAAACCTATACCAGGCTCGATAAATCTCATGAATGATTCTTTCAATTAGTTGGGCGATTTCATACTTTACAACCGATTTATGATTCACGAGTCCTTGTAGGATATGGTTGTGTTCTAAAAAATAGAAAAACCCAGTGATTAATTTTTTCACTAGGCTTCCTATTTTTATTCTAAATCCACCTTAAAGATAAGTTTAGAAGCCATTTTTTTCGGCTACTGCCTTAAACCACTCGCCAGATTTTTTAATCGTTTTAATTTGAGTGTGGATATTATTAGCAACCAGGCCATAACGATTGCGATAAGCATTTCCCCACGACCAACAATCGATTGGCGTCCATAGATGATAACCAAAACAATTTGAACCTTCTTCAATTCCTTTGTGTAACCATTCAAGATGTTCTCTAATAAATTCAATACGATAATCATCTTGAATTTGACCCGTTTGATTCATAAAACGCTCTTCCCTAGAAACACCTATTCCATTTTCAGAAATAAACCATGGTATGTTTCCATAATTATCACGAATATTAATTGCAATATCATAGATGGCTTTTGGATAGATTTCCCAATCTTTATCCACATTCATCCGACGACCGGGCATTTTATACGCATCAAAGTAATGATTAGGCATCCAATCTCTGACCGAACGTGGAGCAATGTCTGGAGCCTTCACTCGATTTGGATGGTAAAAGTTTACTCCGATAAAATCTACTGTGTTTTCTTTAATAATTGCTAATTCCTCAGCAGTCGCTTGCCAAAGTACACCATCATTACTTAATAGCTCTACTAGATCAGGAGGGAATATTCCCTTAATAGCTGGGTCTAAAAACATTTTATTATTCCACATCTCAGCAATATAAGCAGCTTTTTTATCTTCTGATTCATTCGAAGCAGCATATGTAGGCGTTAAATTTAAGACTGTCCCAATCCGTCCTCCAGCTTTTTGAAGCTTCATTTCCCGAAACTTTGCGATTACTTTTGCTGATGCGAGATTCAAATTATAGGCAACTTGTACAGCTTTTTTCCCATCGACCAATTTTGGATAATGAAATTGATATAAATACTGACCATCAACCACTACCATTGGCTCATTGTGAGTGACCCACTCCTTCACTCGATCACCAAACAGAGAAAAACACTGCTCCGCGAAACCGATAAATAGTTCCACGACTTTTTTAGACTCCCATCCACCATATTTGTGATAAAGTGCCACTGGCAAATCAAAATGATGTAAGTTCATCACCGGACGAATTCCCTGACATAGAAATTCATCAATGACACGATTATAATACGCCACCCCTTCAGGATCCACTTCATTCGTTTCCAAATTTTTAATCAAACGTGTCCATTGAATAGAAGTTCTTACCGAATTAAGACCGCAATCTTTCATCAATGCGATATCGTCCTTGTAGCTATTATAAAAATTAGAAGCCGTATCAGGCCCTACTTGATTATAAAAATCTTCTGGTTCAATCTCATACCAGTAATCAAACACATTGGCATGTTTTTTTTGAAATCGTCCTTCTGATTGTGGGCCAGATGTGGCAGCCCCCCACCAAAAGTCTTTAGGAAATGTTAACATACGATTCTACTCCTTCTCTATAAATGATGTAGCTAGTCTTTGTCGCATAAAGTCACCAAATTTTGGTAGGTATTCATGACCATATTCTGGATAAAATAGCATTTCTTTTTCAGCAACTAAATTGTTATAAACTGCAAATTGTGTTTTAACCGGGCAAATTGTATCTGTTAACCCGATTCCCCAATATACCTTTGCTTGAACGCTTGGTGCAAAATACTGCAAATCAATGTAATCTAAAGTATTGAAAAAATGCTCTTCTTGTTGATGCAAAGGATCTTTAAACCGGAACCAGTAAGCCAACTCCTCATAAGCAGAATTTTCAACATTTAATCGATAAGCCTCACGATAATCACTTAAAAACGGATAACAAACAAACGCTTTTTTAATTTCTGGGGCAACCGCTGCACAAAGCAAAGCCAAAGCCCCACCTTGAGAGGCGCCGTAAGTGTAAAGCTGTTCTTTGTCAACTTCTGGAATATCAATCATAATTCGTGTTAATTGGTAAATATCTAAAAAAATACTCCGATAAAATAAATATTCTGGACCAGATTCCACCCCACGGATAATGTGCCCTTTAAGACTCGCATTTGTAATCCTTCCTACATCTTCAGATAGTCCCCCTTGCCCACGCACATCTAATGCGACAACCCAAAAGCCTTCTGCTGCCATAGCCACTTTATCCGACCAGTCACCTGAATCTGAGTGATAACCATGAAATTGAAACAATACCGGATATTTTTCACGAAAATGTTTCGGACGAACTAATTGACAATGAATTTTGGCACCTTCCACACCTATGAAGTATAAATCAAATGCTTCAGCTACTGTAGAATTTAAATCATGAGCAACCAATTGATAAGTGGTCCCTAGATTATCTACTTCTTGAAATCCTTTTTTCCAAAAAGCATCAAAATCATTTGGCTTTTTTTCACTTCCCAAATAAGATTGCCATCTTTTTTTTGCATCTGTTGCATACATTAACCTTCACCCTTTCGTAACTTATAATTTGCCACGAGTAACCAATTCAAATCGTTTTTTATCACTAATTTTTGTATCAAACACTTCAATCTCGAACAACAATTCATCCCGTATATAGATTTATCAACATTTTCTTTGCGTAAACCGTTCACCCGCTTTTTACATAAATACTAACAAAACTATATGTATATACTTTTGTTTTGAAGAAAAAAATAAAAGCTGGAAGAAATGTTTCCCGCTATTTATTCTCTTGTCAAGATAAATTCTACAGAAAAACTATCATAACGATGGACTGAAATCGAGTATTCGAAAGCGACACCTGTATCAAAATAAGCGATTTGTTCAGCCACTGCGACTGGATCACCTGGTTCTATTTCTAGATATTGTTGTTCAAGATCGGTTGCCTTTCGAACACTAATACTTCGATGACCACTCTGAATTTTCAACCCCAAATCTTCTTCAATATACTCATAGATTGAACCTTCAATATTATTTTTCTTTAAACCCGGAATCAAATCGATTGGCATATACATTTTTTCCATCACTTCTGGTCGCCCATCAATATAACGAACACGATAAATATCATACACAAAAGAATCTTCTTTCATATTTAGCTTATTTTTCACTGGATTGCTGGCTTCCACTACTTGAAATTCTAAAATGGTGCTCTTAACTTCCTTGCCAACATTGAGTGCGGTAGTCCCGCGAAATTGATTCGCCACAGCAATGCGCTCGATTTCATCCCTTGATAAATCTTTGACAAAAGTCCCATAGCCTCGACGTTTAATAATCAATCCTTCAGTTACTAACATATCCAACGCTTTTTTCACAGTCATTTTGCTAGCATCATACTCTACACACAAATCTTTTTCAAAAGGAATTTGTTCATTTGCCTGGTAAACTCCTTCTAAAATCTTTTTACGGATATCATTGGAAATAAGGACATATTTTTTCATCGTCATCGACCCCTCCACTTATTCCTTATTCTAATATATTATCCTATAACTAATATTTTTGAAATAGCCATTAGTTTTTCTCTTTCTATCATTTATCTACTTGATATAAATGATAGAGACGTGAATTATAGTCTCCTGGTAATTCTCTCGACCAGTACTCATTGGCGCGATTTAGATAGTTCTCTCCCAAAATTAACCCGACACTGGCTAAATCTTTACCAGAACGACAATGATTCGTCTTTTCAATAGTGTAAAAGACATCTGGATTCAATCCTACTAATTGCAAGCGACGATACGCTGGATTAGGTTTCCCTAAAACTTGGTAATCTGCAACTAAAGCTTCTTTCCGGTCTTGAGAAACGACCATCCAACTACATTGATTCTCCGCAAATGGACTAACTAGGCGATAAAAAGTACCCTCATGTATTAGTTCGGCATAGGTTTTAAAAGTAGCAATTGCCTCTTTAACATAGCTCAATTCTGCTACAGACATCTTCGTTATATCTAACTCCACCCCATAAGTTCCAAACATAGCGACTTCATTACGAAATGCTAGTCCAGGGGAACGTCCAACTTGATGGTTGGGTACATCGGATAAATGACTGCCGATACTAGACAACGGATAAACCATGGAGGCACCATACTGAATCTTCAAACGTTCCACACCATCCGTATCATCACTCGCCCAAGTTTGTGGCGCATAGTATAACAGCCCTGGATCAAAACGTCCACCTCCACCCGCACATGACTCAATTAACAATTTTGGGTATTTCGTAAGAATTTTTTCAAAAAGTGAATATACGCCTAAAATATATCGGTGAAATAGTTCCCCTTGAGCTCCAACAGATAAATAATTTGAGAAGGGTTCAGATATATAACGATTCATATCCCATTTCAAATAAGAAATCTTGCCACAAGACAATACCTCTTCTATTTGTTGAAAAATTGCTTCCACTACCTGGGGATTACTAAAATCTAATACGAATTGATTTCGGCCATGGGAAATTTGTTTACTCGGATTGCCAATTACCCAATCTGAATGTTCTTGATAAAGAGGGGTATCCAAAGAAATCATTTCCGGTTCAAACCATAGACCAAATTCCAATCCTAACTGATTAATTTTTGTTGCAAATGATGAAATTCCTTCAGGGATTTTAGTTAGCTGTACTCGCCAGTCGCCTAATGAACCATCATCACTGCTACGGGAGCCAAACCAGCCATCATCAAGCACAAAAAGTTCTACCCCTATATCCGCCGCTTTTTTTGCTATTTCCAAAAGCTTCTTACTATTAAAATCAAAATATGTCGCTTCCCAATTATTTATTAACACCGGACGTCTTTTGTGTACCCAATAAGGAGAAATCAAATGTTCTTGAAAAAAACGATGGAAGCTCTGGCTCATGCCATTAAAGCCTTCTTCACTAAATACCAATACTGCTTCTGGCGTTAAAAATTCACTTTTCTCAGTCAATTGCCACGAAAACTCAAAAGGATTAATACCCATTTGAATTCTCAACACATCATAGGTATCTAGTTCTAAACGGGCTAAAAAATTACCACTATAAATTAAACTAAAACCATAGACAATCCCTTGTTGCTCGGTAGCATTTGGATCGCAAACCGCTACAAATGGATTGTGAATATGGCTACTAGCACCTCTTGTACTAGATACCGATTGAACGCCGTAGGTTAAAGGGGTATGACTAATTTGAGTTTCTCGCGCCCATGCACCATCTAAGTGTACCCAATCATAATGCTTGTTAGGGAGATCTAAGTTAAAACTCAAGCAGTCCAATATCTCATAAGTTTCTTCACTTGGGTTGATCACTTTCATTTGCCGTGTTACCACCGCTTCTTCTCCAAAAATAGTATAGTACAACTCCACCTTTAGCGGTGAATACTGATCCTTTAACGTAATAACCAAAGTTTCCCCATTTTCACCAAAACTGCCTGGCAATCCAGCAAGTGCTTTTTTTCCTGATTGGATTCGATAACCATCGTAGACAAATTGGCTGATTCGATCCCCTTGATTATAACGTATACGCAACATAGGATAGCGAAAATCAGTAGTACCATATACTCCTAACTCCTGTTTAATATGCTCTAAAGAAGTAGTATAGTTTTTTTCCAATTGATTATTAGCCGGACGAATTTCTCGTTCAATTAAAAAATCATATTGATCATATTCTGGGATACTGCTCCCATAATAAAGTTGTTCTAAAATTAACAATTCTTCCATCACACGAAAGATATAACTAATTTTTTTATTTTTGAGATGAAATTCTTTTCTTTCAGGATTGACGATAATCATAAGGATTTCCTTTCATTTCGTGATATCTTTGTTGTCCTTTTTTTAGTAAATAGGCAACCGTTCCAGGAGCAACAAAGAAAAATAATAGCGGGCTTATTGGTAATAAAATCAACCAAAACAGATAAGTGAATATAATAAATAAATTCCATAAATTAGGACGCAAAGTCTGCAGTAACAATCGATAACTAGTCTCCACATTTATTTCATTCTCTTTGGT
>CAYNOA010000077.1:0-8438 GCA_964398695.1 uncultured Enterococcus sp.
TGGTCTAATTTGGGAAGATGAACAAGTAAAAATCGTGCAGGAAGCACTTGGTGAACCGGTTATTTTAGACATTCAAACCTTAACTTGTTTATTAATGAATTATCGTCGCGTCGGTTATTTAGCTAGAATCGAGCGGATTACCGCCGGAAAAAGTGCGCTAAGAACATTAGAAGAAATTATTCCTGATATGGCTGCTTATTTTAGTGATTATTTCTGATAAAAGGAGAAAAGAATGAAGATTTATTTTGCTGCGCCAATGTTTGCGCAAAGTGAACAACTGTATAACCAAAGCCTTGTGACAAAATTACGGGGAAAATACCCGCAACTCATTATTTATTTGCCACAAGAAAATGAAGCCATTAATGATAAAAATGCCTATGCAAATAGTCAAATGATTGCCTTAGCGGATACAAAAAAAGTGTTAGAAAGCCAATTGATGATTGCACTTTTGGATGGAGCGGTGATTGATCCAGGCGTCGCTTCGGAAATAGGTGTGGCTTATGCTAAAGGGATTCCCGTAATCGCTTTGTATACAGACTCGCGCCAACAAGGCGGCAACCATCCAGAGAAACTGGCGGCGTTAAATGAAGTGGCGGAAAGTCAATTTCATTATTTAAATTTATATACGGTTGGTTTAATCAAACTAAATGGTGAGATTGTTTCTTCAGAAGTGGCATTGTATGAGTGTCTAAAAAAATATCTTCCATAAGTAAGAAAAGAAAAATTCAAAAAAGAAGATTTCCCGTTGCTCTTTTTGAAAAACGGTAAATCTTCTTTTACTTTTTGTGGTCCTTAAGTAGCTGGCGACAACGTTGTGAATCAATTGTTTTGAAAGAGCGAATCGACTGTGATTGTGGCTTGGTTTTAATCACAAAACACCCCCTATTATAAAATAGGGGTGTTAACGGCCAAGTTAGTGGTATGCTTAACTTGGCGGTTGATTATTGAACTTCGTTTGATTGGAGGCAGAAAGCTCAATAATTGATTGTTCATCAAGCACGCGTTTTTTATCTAGGTTTTTAGCGGTATAATCAGAGTCTTCAACATCTACGTCAGGTCGGTCGTCTAAGTTTAATTCTTTTTCCATCTTGTCGAGTTTGGCAAAGGGACGTTGTTTTCTTTTTTCTTCAGCAAGTTTGTTTAAGCGTTCAATTGAATCAGACATCATAACTACCTCCTCCATTTGATACTTATATTTTATCAGAAGAGCTGCAGTAAAACAAAGAATTCGCGTTTTTTGATTTTTCCCTTTCTTTATTACGATTAAAAGAATAGGAGAGAAGTAGAGAGAAATTCATAAAAAGGAGACGTTATGCAAAAACAATTTTATTCGACAAAAGAAATCGCCATTTTATCTTTAATGGTGGCAGCCTGTACCGTTGGGCGTTTGATGTTTCAATTTATTCCCAATGTTCAACCGATGACGGCTTTGTTTTTAATCATCACTTGGCAGTTAGGAATTTCACGCGGGTTGCTCGTGAATCTGTTATCAATTCTGATCACAAATCTTTTTTTGGGGATGGGTATTTGGACAGTTTCACAAATTCTTTCATTTTCCATGATTATTATAATTGCTGGCTTTTTAGGGAAAGTTGCTATTTTTCGTCGTTTCTTGTGGCTACAAATTTTATATAGCGTATTTGCGGGTTATTTTTATGGTTTTATCATTTCAATTATTGATACCCAGGTTTATGGCTTAACCAATTTTTGGGCCTATTATTTGGCAGGTCTGCCCTTTGATACCGCGCACGCCCTAGGCAACGGTGGCTTTTATTTAATCTTGGCGCCAGTTTTTAAAAAACTTTTTGAAAACTATTATGAACCTAAAAAAAGGAAGGACTTTTTTTAAAGTCCTTCTTTTTTCGTCTTTCTTTTTCTAGTTTTTATCGTTGTTAAAGTTAGTAAAGCCTCTTCAATTTCAGCCAGCACTTCTTCATCGCTTTCGGTTTCTTTTAATAAGGTTAGGCGTTCAATGGCTTCGGCCGGCTGTCGCTGACTAAGTTCAGCAATCGCCCAAACAGCAGTCCCACGAATAACTGGCCGGCCATCCTCTAAACAAGCAAAAATATCAGGTAGAGCTTCGCGGCCACCTAGGTTTGCTAGGGCGATTAAAGCATTGCGTTGTAGTGATTTTTTTCCGCGCCAAGAGCCTGCTAAGTGCCCAAATTGTTCTTTAAATTGTTTATTTGAGACGGTTAGAATGGGAACAAGTTGCGGGAAGACCTCTTCCACTTTTGGTTCCATTTCTTTATGAAAGTGAAAGTCTTTTCCTTGATTATAAGGGCAAACTAATTGACAAATATCACATCCATAAATGACATTTCGTGTTTTTTTACGATATTCTTTTGGCATCATGCCTTTTGTTTGCGTTTGATAAGAAAGGCACTTTTTGGCATTCATACGGCCATCACCAAGTAAAGCCGTTGTTGGACAGGCCGTAATGCAGCGCGTACAGTCACCACAACCATTTGGAACGGGGGAATCGGGTTCAAATTGAATATTGGTTGTGATTTCGCCTAAATAAACAAAAGACCCAAATTCCTCGGTGATTAGTAGCCCGTTTCGACCAATAAATCCTAGTCCCGCTCTTTGGGCAACAGCGACATCCACATATTCACCAGTATCTACTTGTGGTCGAAAGGTCCAACTTTCTAGTTCTTGCTGGGAAGAAGCCTCGCTTTTAATGTAATCAATTAATTTTTTTAACCGATCTTGTAAAATAAAATGATAATCTAGTCCCCAAGAAGCACGGGCGAATTGGCCGCGTTTTTCATCACGTGGAATCTCACCATGAAATTTTGTCGGATAAGCTAAGGCGATTGAAATAATACTTTTGGGATTTTCAAAAGTAAGTTCAGGATAAAGTCGCTCTTCAATGTTCTGGTGCTCAAAACCAGAAGTGTGGCCATTTTCTCTTTGTTCTAACAAAGAGTCTTTCATATAATCAAAAGAATCGGCAGTGGTAAAACCAATTTTGTCGATTCCTAGTTTTTTACTTTCAGCAATAATCTTTTCTTTTAAAGTTCGCAAAGGGTTTCTCGCCTTTCTATTTGTTTTTTTTACTATAGCATATGAAAGCCGTTTGTTACTAGGTAAAAAGAACGATGGACAATTCCTTCATAAAAAAATCATTGAAAAAGACGGTGTGATCCCCAGAGGAACTGCAACTCACTCGAAAAAAGAGGGATTGGTTGTATTCGTGGAGAGGCATTTAATCGTACGGTTAACTTCTTTCTTTTGTGACGCGTTTGATTGCAGCCAATACGTTCTCAATTCTGCAAACAATGCTCAAAAAAATGCTTGAAGAGCTAGATAAGTACTTGTTGTGCACTATTGAAGATTAGCTTTATAAAATTTAGCTAGCCCTTTAGAATGAAAAATGATAAAATAATGAAATTAATAAGAAAAATTCTAAGGAGTTGGAAAAATGACGGTTTTATATCAAAGTACCCGAGATAAAGAAAATGTGGTGACCGCATCCCAGGCAATTTTACAAGGACTGGCGGTTGATGGTGGGCTGTACGTTCCAACCCAATTGCCTGCCTTTCAATTAGATTTTCAGCAGTTAGCTAATCAAAGTTATCAAGAGATTGCGGAAAAGATTTTACAAGGCTTTTTAGCAGATTTCACTCCAGCTGAAATTAAGGCATGTGTCAAAGCGGCTTATGATGAGAAATTTTCGACGCCAACGATAGCCCCAGTTGTAAAAAAAGGGAACGATTACTATTTAGAACTCTTTCATGGACCAACCTTTGCCTTTAAAGATTTAGCCTTGTCGATTTTACCTTATTTATTGACAACTTCAGCGAAAAAAAATCAATCGGATAAGGAAATTGTCATTTTAACGGCGACCTCAGGCGATACTGGAAAAGCGGCAATGGCCGGTTTTATGGACGTGCCTCATACGAAGATTATTGTCTTTTATCCAGAAAATGGCGTTAGTAAAATTCAAGAAAAACAAATGGTGACACAAAAAGGCGAAAATACTTTTGTAGTGGCCGTCAAAGGAAATTTTGACGATGCCCAAACAGCCGTTAAAGCAATGTTTAACAACGAGGAATTAAAAGCACGCCTAGCACAAAATAAAATGCAATTTTCATCGGCAAATTCAATGAATATTGGCCGCTTAGTTCCACAAATTGTTTATTATGTGTATACTTATGCGCAATTGGTGAAACAAGGGGAAATTCAAATTGGTGAAAAAATCAATGTTAGCGTCCCGACAGGTAATTTCGGTAATATCTTAGCGGCTTATTATGCGAAAAAAATCGGGGTACCAATCAATCGCTTGATTTGTGCGTCAAATGACAACAAAGTTTTAACAGACTTTTTTGCAACAGGTGAATATAACAAAAATCGTCCGTTTTATTTAACGACTTCACCATCAATGGATATCGTGGTTTCTAGTAACTTAGAGCGATTAATTTATCATTTAACGGGTAATGACCCGCAGCAAACCAAAGACTTTATGCTGTCTTTAACTACCCAAGGAAATTATCAAATTAGTCCGGCAATGATGGCTGAATTAGCTGAATTTTACAGTGATTTTGCAACAGAAGCAGAAGTGGAACAAGGCATTCTAGCAACCTTTACAAACGAAGAGTATGTAATTGATCCACACACGGCGGTGGCTGAACGGGTCTTACGTAAATATCAAAAAGAAACAAAAGATGATACAAAATCAGTCATTATTTCAACGGCCAGTCCTTATAAATTCCCAAGAACAGTCGTCGATGCTCTGACAAAAGAACCTCAAAGTAGTGACGACTTTGCATTGGTGCAAGAAATTGCAACAAAGTCGGGCATTCCGGTTCCACAAGGTGTTTTGGAGCTCCCTAATTTACCAGTGCGACACCACCAAGTTGTCAGTGTTGCAGGGATGCAAGCAGAAGTGGAACGTATTTTAGTAATTAATTAGTTAATTGAATTAAAAAGGGCGGGGGATAAAAGCTGCTTTGTTCTAAGTGATTTTAGTGAAGTTGCGAAAAAGAGTCGCTTTTTGACACCTGTTTAGCAAGTAAAATTTGTGTGTGAGAAAACCTACTAAGGTTAGAGGGGAAATTCATCCGTCGATGAGTCTACTCTCTAACCTTAGTAGGTTTTTTATAAATAATTTTTGTTTTCAATTATTTTTTGAATTTGTTCATCAATTCGTTTTACATCATTTTGAGTTAAAGAAGGTTCGATAATCACATGCGTTAATTGGGTTAGTTCGTTTGTAGATAAAAGCGAGGTGGCAATAATTAGATCTGCTTCCGTTGGTATTTTTGTGAATGTAAAGTTGTACTTTGTTTTGAATTGTAGACGTAACTGTTCTTGTAAAAAATTTTTAAATAAAGGTGAAAACTCGGAAGAAATAGAAATGGTCATTGGATGTAGCCGAAGATCAGGTGGAGAAAGATAGACGGACAACATTAAGCTTGTTAATCGAAAAAAATTGCAATTAAGAATCGGCACCTGGTAGCGAAAATCTTCCCAAAATGCATGAAAAAAATCAAAGTAGTGGGGAAACAATTGATTAAAATGATTAAAGTCAATTATTTCAAAAAGTTGAAACAATTCATCCTCAATCAAAATAAATGATTGAAAGAGCAGGCTTTTAGCAATCGTTTGTTGTACAAGCTCCTTTTCCTTGGAAGTTAGTGACTTAAAGTGAAGAGAATAGAGTTGAATCCATGTTTGGGCTTCTTTTTGGTCGCTCAAAAGAAAGCGATTGCAAATCTTGACCGAAAAATCTTCTTCAAAAAGGTTGGACGACATTAAGAAAAGCAGAAAAAATTGCCAATCATCAAGAGACCAATTATTTAAAAAAGTTGGTTTACTCGGCATGTCAAATTGGCTGAATAATTTTTTTTGCTCATCGCTTAGTCGTAAAGGTATCTGAGTGAGCACTCCATGTTCATGGGTATAATAAACTAAGTTAAAAATATCGATTTCTTTTAAGTCTAAAGATAAGTTTAAATACGTTTGAATTTTTTTCGCTTTGGCTTCGAAATATTCACGATTAATAATAAAAACAGGTGCTGAAAGTTGGCGGTAAGTTAAAAATAAAAAGCTAAAGTAAAAAGATCGAATGGCTATTTCTGTTCCAATAATGCGGATTTTCTTGGCATAAGTAATATGTAACTGGTATTTATTTAAACTTCGATTGATGTTTTTTATTTTACGTCGCAAAGTCGACTCACTTATATGGTTCTCTTCTAAAAAGTCAAAAGAAGTTAGTTCTCGATATAAAAATAAGTCCTGTAAGAGAATAAATGAGAGCTCTTTTTGAGCATAATAATTTAGAAGTTTTTTGAAAGATTCTTTGGTGCAAAAGAGTTTGATACCATGGCGTTGACTAATGAATAAGCGACATTCTTCTTCATCAAATAAGTGTTCAATATCACTTTTAAGAGTGCGACAAGCTTGTTGAATTGTATCTTGACCAATCTTAGAAAAGTGATTGGCTAATTCAGCTGTGGTTAAATAAGTCACTGAGTTATCTAAAACTTGTAGTAGTTGATTTTTTATGATGAAATCTTTGTCTAGCCCGAATAGAGCTTTCACTTTTGCTTGTTCATTGTTCATGGTAAATCCTCCCTCTTAATGAACATTATACTATAATTCTTATGCCTAAAGAGGTTCAATAATTCGTGAACTATGGCTGATAAAGTGAACGTGAAAAACAAATTAACGATATGTTAAGGTTGTATTAAAGAAATGTTTATTTACGGTAGTAAAAAAGGCTTTTAATTTATTGTAAGCGCTTTTTTTATAACTACCAAGTTTTTAAGGCAAGAACATTTTTTCTATATGTACAAGGAACTTACTCTTGTAAGAGAGGAGGCCGTGGTTTTCAAAAAGTATAGAAAGATAGGAGGGTAGACATGCGAAAAAAAGGAATGGTATGGTTAGCTTTATTATTGCTGTTGGCTAGTCTTATTCCAAGTTTAATTCAAGTCGCTTCGGTCGTGTATGCACAGTCGCCAGAAGAAACAAATGAAAGCGTTATCAAAGACGAATTTTTAAATATTTCAACAGTTGTGAAGCAAGAAAATGAACAAATGCTTTGGGAAATCAAGTATGAGATGACTTCTCCGGATGCTAAGACAAAACAACGAGTAAAACTTAAGCTTTACAGTGGGGAACTGATTGATACGAATTTAGTTGCACCAAAAGAAATTGAAGGATGGGGTTATAACACCGATAATTGGTTTATGACAGAAGAACTAAGTCAAACTGCTAAAGGATCAATTTATGTTGAGACGGCTTTATCTGTCACAAGTTTAACACTAAAAGTACAAATAGATGAGGAAGTGACAAGCCAAAAAGAAGTTGAAGGTGCTATTACTGAAGAAAAAGTTATTACGGAAAATATTTTAGGAGCCCCAATTTCAGATCCGCACGAATTGTTCGCTCCTTCAGTTAAAGCGGAAGCCACTAGTGAGTTTGCCACCACTTCAAGTGTTACACCAAAAGTAGAAGCTTCGTCAGAAATAAGTCAAACGACTACTGAAGCCGAAATGAGTACCGAAAATACTTCTACTCAAATTGAAACAAGTACAGAAACAAGTACAGGAATAAGTACAAAAACAAGTACAGAAACAAGTACAGAAACAATAGAGACTTCTGTGGGAGAATCGACTGAGTTTGTAGATGATGCGGGGACCTTAAAATCCGACTTAGGTAGAGATAACTTTTCTTTAAATTCATCTAGCGCTATGATTTCTCCATTTTCGCTCAATCCATATGTAGATGCTTTTGATTATACAACCGATACTTTGGGAAAATACCCAACCCAATGGACCAATCGCTATTTACCGGATATAAATAGCAATGTTGATGTCCGGAACTTTAATTATCTCCAAGCGGTAACTGGAAGAACCCCTGCCAATAATAATGCAGGTCAACTTTCGCCGGCTAACCAAGTAGTGAATATTAAGGAATCAACGACCCTTTCAACGATTGTGGATAGTAATGGCAATGTGAAATCGGGGTTGACAAGTACCCCATTCAGCAATTTTACTGATGGCTATGTTGCGTATTGGCAACCGGGTGACATAAAAAATCTAGCTACCGCGCAAGAGAAATTTAGTAAATTAATTTTAAATAAGAAGACAGTCAAAGCAACTACGGATCCAACAAAATTTGAAGTCGAGTTAGATGTTATCGGCGGAGTGACCGTTAACCCGAATAGACTAGTAGATGTGGTGTTTGTTGTTGATAAATCTTCTAGTATGAATACAGGAACACCGTCGAGATGGGCTGCTTTAAAAACAGCAATGACCAAGTTTACTGATACGTTATTAACCGCAGAAAATGCACTAGGGGATGGTGGTCAAGGTTACTTAAGAATGGGATTGGCAGCTTTTGGTTCAGAGGGTACCAACAAACCATTTGGAGAAATAACCGATGAATTAACAATTATTATAAAAGGCGGCAGAAATCTTAAGCTT
>CAYNOA010000078.1:0-3173 GCA_964398695.1 uncultured Enterococcus sp.
TAAATAAGGCAAAATCGTATTGGGATTAATTTGTAAAAAAGGCAAGACATTACCAACCGCAATTAATAAAGGAAACAAAGATAATAACAAATAATAAGCAATGACAATCGACCCTTGCGTCATTTCCGATTCAGATATTCTCGTTTGAACCGTTGATAAAAATCGTTGCGTTTTTTCTTGTTTAAAAAACTGAATCAGCTTTTTCATCGCAGACTCCTTTTAATATGTTCCTTCTTCCCCTTGAGAAGTCAAAATTAGTGGGCCCTCAGTGGTAATCGCAATACTATGTTCATATTGGCAACTTAACCCGCCATCTAGCGTTCGAGCCGTCCAACCATTGCTATCCATTTTCATTTTCCATGTGCCGGTATTAATCATTGGCTCAATTGTAATGACCATGCCTTCTTTTAGACGCAAACCTTTACCGGCTTCGCCATAATGAGGAACGGCTGGACTTTCATGAATCGTTGGACCAATGCCATGACCGATAAAGTCACGCACGACACCGTAGCCTTCTTTTTCAGCATAAGTTTGAATGGCATGGCCAATATCACCAATCCGATTTCCCACTTTTGCTTGTTCAATCCCTAAGTAAAGGGCTTTTTTAGTCACAGCCATTAGGCGAGCTAATTCTGGGGAAGCTTCTCCTACCACGTAAGCCCAACAAGAATCAGAAATCGCGCCATTTAAATCAACACACATATCTACTTTAATTAAATCGCCATTCTTTAAGGTCTTACGACGGGGAAAACCATGGCAAATTTCGTCATTAATACTACAACAAGTCGCGTATTTATAACCTTCGTACCCGATTTGAGCAGCTACGGCACCTTGGCTTTCAATCAACTGACGAACAAATTCTTCAATGTCCCAACTCGTGATTCCAGGCTTAATAAAATTGCGTAGCGCACGGTGGACACTGGCTAATAAAGCACCCGATTCCGCCATTTTTTCAATTTCTCTTTTTGATTTTAATGTAATCATTGAACTATTCCTCTCCTTTAAATCTTGTCCATTTTACCACAAAAATGCCTGTTTTTCCAAATTCCTTCTCTTTTTAAGTGGTTTTCAATGACTTTGAAGTTTGTTATAATCAAATGGATAAATATTGTTTAAGAAAGAGGGGACAAAAATGACTCTAGCAAAGATTGTTTATGCCAGCATGACTGGAAATACGGAAGAAGTGGCAGATATTGTCGCTGAAACGTTAGAAAATTTAGGCCTTGAAGTTGAAATAAATGAATGCACGCAAGTCGATGCCAGTGAATTTGAAGAAGCCGATCTTTGTATTGTGGCAACTTATACTTATGGTGATGGCGATTTACCAGATGAAATTATGGATTTTTACGATGATTTATTAGAGCTAGACTTGACTGGAAAAATCTTTGGTGTTTGTGGTTCAGGCGATACTTTCTATGACTATTTCTGCAAATCCGTCGATGATTTTGAAACAGCCTTTACAAAAACCGGGGCAACTAAAGGGGCAACTAGTGTAAAAGTCGATTTAGCAGCAGAAGAAGAAGATATTGAAAAGCTAGAAGCTTTTGCCAAAGAATTAGCAGCAAAAGTGAGCGAATAAAAAAGTTGGCTTGGCTCTAAGTGTGAAACAGCACTAACTTAAGGACTGTCCGTTTCGTAAATAAAAAGAAACGGTTGTAGCAGGAGTAACTTCAAAAAACAAGCGACTTCTGTTACAACGTTTGTTCATAAAGAAAAGGCTATGACATACAGCGTCACAGCCTTTTTTTACTAATTCGTTTTAAAAAAGTTGGCCAGTGTAAACAAAGTAATTTCTTTCCCCTTGTCAGCAAGAGTTGCCTGCACGAATGAACTTAGCAAATGTTCAATCTCGGCTTTTGAGTATTGGAGCAATTGTGTACTAATCATCGAGGACATCCCTGAAATAAAAATCCAAAAAGAACAATAAAGCGACTCTTGCTTGTTTGCCTCAAGTGCTTGTAAAGTTTCTTCTTGAGCAATGACTTGGAAAAAATAAGCTTTAAAAGCGGTCTGCATGCGACTTGCACCACTCGCATCTTCCAAATATAATGAGCGATAAAGTTGCGGTTGATTGATGGCTAATTCAATAAAGTTTGTTCCTAATTCAACTAATACATTGTGTTTTTTTGTAACGACTAAAAAGTCCTCATTGACTTGATCGGCCATCATGACAAATAATTCTTCTTTTAAATCATCCATGTTTTTAAACTCTAAATAAATCGGTTGCGTAGAACAGTTCATTTGCAAGGCAATATTCCGTGCGGTGAAATGGGAAAATCCATTATCCGCGATGACTTGGTAGGCGGCTGTAAGAATTTGTTCTCTGGTAATCGTTTTTTTTCGTGCCATCTCCCTCATTCCCCTTCGTTGAAATGGTTATTTAATTCACCCTTCTTTTTTTCATTCTAGCATTTTTTTGTTAAAATGAACATTTAAACGCTTCATTCTTCAAAAAAAATTCAAATATTCCGTGTTTTTTGAAAAAAACACCTTCTGTCATTTATCCCCTTTCTATTAAGATATGCTATAATTAAAAACAAAAAATAAATATATGAGGAGCTTATTTCATGGTATTAGAAAATTTTAATCTTTATCTCGAAAAATATGCAGAATTAATCGTTGCAGTCGGAGTCAATGTGCAAAAATCCCACACCGTTGTTTTAAATATTGCGGTCGATCAAGTCGAATTAGCCCACTTAATTACCAAAAAAGCCTATGAACACGGTGCGGCAGAAGTAATTGTGCGTTGGACAGATGATTTTATCTTGAAAGAGTTTTTATTACATGCTGAGCAAGACCGTTTAGAACAGATTCCCGCCTTTAAAATCGCTGAAGCAGATGATTGGGTCGCTAAAGGCGCTAGCCGAATTGCCGTTGTTTCTTCTGATCCAGGCTCTTTAACCGGAGTGAATCCTGAGCGTGTGGCCGCCTATCAAAAAGCAACCGGCAAAGCGATGGAAAATGTGCGTAAAGCAACGCAAGCCAATAAAATTTCTTGGACGGTCGTGGCGGCTGCCGGTCAAGACTGGGCAAATAAAGTCTTTCCTAAACTTGAACCAGCCGCAGCCAAAGAAGCACTTTGGGAACAAATCTTTAAAACAACCAGAATCGATCAAGTCGATCCCGTCTTAGCTTGGAAAAACCATACCGATACACTCCAAGCCAAAGCAAGT
>CAYNOA010000078.1:3183-4815 GCA_964398695.1 uncultured Enterococcus sp.
CGCTGAACAATTTGTCGCACTTCACTACACAGCGCCGGGTACCGACCTAGTGATTGGCTTACCTAAAAACCATATTTGGGAAGGTGTTGGGAGTTTAAATGCTCGTAATGAACAATTTAATGCTAACATGCCGACCGAGGAAGTTTTCTGTGCGCCGGATGCCAACCGCGTAGATGGCTACGTTTCAAGCACGAAACCGTTAAGTTATGCCGGAAGTATCATTTCAGGCATGAAGTTTACTTTTAAAGATGGCAAAGTCATTGATTTTTCCGCCGAAGAAGGACAAGAGGTTTTAGCCAAACTACTTGAAACCGATGAAGGCGCCAAACGCTTAGGTGAAGTCGCTTTAGTGCCCGACCCATCACCAATTTCACAATCAGGAATTACTTTCTTTAACACTTTATTTGATGAAAATGCCTCAAACCATCTTGCTTTTGGGTCTGCTTATGCCTTTAATTTGCAAGGTGGCACCGAGATGAGCGAAGAAGAATTAGCCAAGGCTGGTTTAAACCGAAGCTTAACTCACGTTGATTTTATGATTGGTTCTGCTGAGATGGATATCGATGGTATCCGCGCAGACGGCTCACGAGCACCGATTTTCCGGCAAGGGGATTGGGTCTAAAAGAAAACGATTACGAAAGCTTACATGAAAAGAGATTTTTTTCGATTCTTTTTCATTTTTGTAGTAAATAGCCGTATTTTTTGATACACTTTACTTCAGTATGAAGGGAATGAAGTGAATGACACCAAATCGTGAAGATTACCTGAAGCTCATCCTTGAACTTGGTGGCGATCAAAATAAAATTAATAACAAACAAATCGTCACCGGCTTAAGTATTTCTCCTGCTTCCGTTAGTGAAATGATCACGAAATTAGTGAAAGAAGATCTTCTTGATCATGTACCTTACCAAGGAGTACAGCTCACCCAAAAAGGGTTGATTTTAGCTAGTTCTTTGATTCGTAAGCATCGCCTTTGGGAAGTCTTTTTAGTTCAACACTTAGGTTATACTTGGAATGAAGTCCACGATGAAGCAGAAGTACTTGAACATATTACTTCTAGTAAACTGGCCAATCGTTTAGAGAGCTATTTAAATTCTCCGACTAACTGCCCACATGGTGGAATGATTCCTGCTGAAGGGGCTTTAGTCAATGAAAAAGAACGTAAAACCTTAACGAGCTACCCACTTTACACAAAAATCCGCATTGCTCGCGTTTTAGATGAACGGGAATTACTTGATTATTTAGTGATGCTTCATTTAGACTTAAATGAAGAATACGAAATCGTTGAAATTGCTCCTTATGAAGGACCAATAACCCTTAAAAATGACAAAAAGACAGCTGTGGTTAGTTTTAAAGCTGCGAATTCTATTTTTGTTGACACAATACAAGAGGAGTGATTACAAATGAAAGAGAAAAAAGTCTTATTTACCATTTTTGGCGCTACCGGGGACTTAGCTCAAAGAAAGCTATACCCTTCTTTATTCCGTTTATATCGCACTGGCCATTTGGCAAAATCTTTTGCAGTCATTGGTACGGCGCGTCGTCCTTGGACCGATGAAAAATATCGTGAAATCATCCAAGAAACGATTGCTTATTTAAATCCTTCTGAACAAGAAGCAGCGGAATTTTCTG
>CAYNOA010000078.1:4825-8354 GCA_964398695.1 uncultured Enterococcus sp.
CACGGCGCTTGATAAAAAATATCAACTAGAAGGCAACCTACTCTTTTATTTGGCGATGTCACCAAGTTTTTTTGGAACAATTGTTGAACATTTAAAATCACAAGGCATGCTCGATTCAAATGGTTACCATCGCGTCATTATTGAAAAACCTTTTGGCTCTGATTATCAAAGTGCGAAGAAGCTAAATCAAGAAATTACGAATGTTTTTGCCGAAAATGAAATTTATCGAATTGACCATTATTTAGGTAAAGAAATGATTCAAAACATTTCAGCCATTCGTTTTGCCAACAATATTTTTGAATCCATGTGGAATAGTCGCTACATTGATAATATTCAAATTACGATTGCTGAAAACCTGGGCGTTGAAGACCGTGGTGGTTATTATGATAAGAGTGGGGCTTTAAAAGATATGGTTCAAAATCATATTTTACAAATTTTATCTCTCCTTGTGATGGAGCCACCTGTTGCTTTTTCTGAAAAAGAAATTCGTGCTGAAAAAATTAAAGCTTTGGAATCCGTACGAGTCTATACCCCTCAAGAAGTCAAAGAAAATTTTGTTCGTGGCCAATACAATGCTGGTAAATTAGCGGACGAAGTTTATACCGCTTACCAAGATGAAGCCGGAGTTGCCCAAGGTTCGACGACCGAAACTTTTGTTGCTGGTAAATTTACTATTGATAATTTCCGTTGGTCAGGAGTCCCTTTTTATGTTCGAACGGGTAAACGTTTAACAGAACGCGGCACACGCATTAATATTGTTTTTAAACAAGTACCAGTTAACTTATTTAAAAACGAAGTTGGAACAACTTGCGAGCAGCCTCGCTTAGATCCAAATATCTTAACCATTTATATTCAACCAACAGAAGGCTTTTCTCTTTCATTAAACGGTAAAGAAGTCGGTCCCTCATTTAATACGTTGCCTATCCAATTAGCTTATCGTAACAGCTCTGAAGTCATTGAAAATACACCTGAAGCCTACGAAAAACTTTTACTGGATACTTTAAATGGCGATGGAACCAATTTTACCCATTGGAAAGAAGTGGCGCAATCTTGGCGGATTGTAGATGTTATTCGTCAAACTTGGGATGAAGATACGACCGAATTGCCAAACTACGCAGCCGGAACAATGGGCCCACGCTCTTCTTTTGAGCTCTTAGAAAAAGATGGTTTCCAATGGATCTGGCAACCAGACGCTTGGTATCGTGAACGCGATTTACTTCAATAATCAAAAAGAGCTTGTAAATAAGTAAAAGAACACCGAAGATTTTTCTTCGGTGTTCTTTTCTTATTTAGGCTTCAAATCCGGTAGCGACTGCTTCAGGATATTCTTTTGTCACAATTTCAGCACAGTGACCACAAACGGTTGGTAATTCTGGGTTTACGCCAACATCTTTTTTGATTTGACGACAACGTTCACAGACTTCTCCTTCGGCTTTTTCAACTAAGATTGCAACATCCTCAAATACCATTGCTTGCGCTGGGACTTTTGTGCCTGGTGCTTTAATTTCAAATGAATCCGGTGAAACAATTAATAATTGTGGTAAATTCGCATTTACTGCCACTAGTAACGTGTGTACTTGTTCATTTGGATATAAGGTTAATTTTGCTTCCAAAGACTTACCAATTAATTTTTCATTCCGCGCTGTTTCTAATGCTTTTAAGACATTGTCTCTAAAGTCCATAAAAGCAGACCACGTATCGAGTAACTCTTCTTGATTTGCAAAATGCTCTTGGAACTCAGGGAACTCCGCTAATTGAACAAAGCTTTCTGCTTCTTTTAAATGCGACCAAATTTCTTCCGCTGTGTGAGGGATAATTGGCGTTAATAATTTCGTTAAGCCAACCGCTGCTTCATAAAAGACCGTTTGCATACAGCGACGTTCATAATTATCTTTAGCTTCAATATAAACCACGTCTTTGGCAAAATCTAAATAAAACGAAGACAAATCAATGGTTAAGAAATTCATCACTGTCCGATAAATTTGTAAGAAGTTATATTTTTCATAGCCTTCTTCACGAATTTCTTTCATTGTTTGGTGCAAACGAATGGTCATATATTTATCAACCGAACGTAAATCTTCATAAGCCACACGATCGGTTGCTGGGTTAAAGTCTTCTGTATTCGCTAATAAGAAACGCATGGTGTTCCGGATTTTTCGATAAACTTCGGCTACTTGGTTTAAAATATCCATCGAAACTCGGACGTCTGCTTCATAGTCCACACTACTTACCCATAAACGTAAGATATCGGCTCCCATTTGATTAATCACTTTTTCAGGTGCAATTGTATTGCCGAGTGATTTACTCATTTTACGACCTTCACCATCTAGTGTAAAGCCTTGTGACAGAACCGCTTTATAAGGCGCTACCCCATTAATTGCTACACTCGTTGTGATACTTGAGTTAAACCAACCACGGTATTGGTCAGAACCCTCTAAATACATATCTGCTGGGAAACTTAGGTCCTCGCGTTGACGTAAAACTGCTTCATGGGAAGAACCGGAGTCAAACCAAACATCCATAATATCGGTTTCTTTCGTAAATTCACCATTTGGCGAATCTGGGTGGGTAAAGCCGGCTGGTAATAATTCTTTGGCTTCTTTTTCAAACCAAATATTTGAGCCATGAGCTTCAAATAAGTTCGCTACGTGTTCAATGGTTTCTGGTGTAATAATTGGTGCGCCATTTTCTGCATAGAAAACTGGTAATGGTACGCCCCAGGCACGTTGACGAGAGATGACCCAGTCACCACGATCGCGAATCATATTGTAAAGACGTGTTTTACCCCAAGGAAGAATCCAGTCGACTTTTTCTACTTCATCTAAAATATTTTGACGAAACTTATCAATTGATGCAAACCACTGTGGCGTCGCACGATAAATGACTGGTTTTTTCGTACGCCAATCATGTGGATAACTATGCGTAAAGAAATCTAATTTTAATAAAGCATTTTTTTCTTCTAGCAATTCAGTGACCATCAGATTGGCTTTGTCATAAAATACACCTTCAAACCCTGGCGCTTCGGCTGTAAATACACCGCGACCATCTACTGGCGAAATCACTTCTAAACCGTAACGCTTGCTGACAATGTAGTCATCTTCCCCGTGTCCCGGCGCCGTATGAACAAGCCCAGTACCCGCTTCAAGCGTGACGTGATCGCCCACCATCACTAAAGACTCACGCGCATAAAATGGATGTTGCGCCGTCATCATTTCTAATTGTGTGCCAACCAATTCTTGTAAGATTTCTACTTCTTGCCAACCAATGGCTTCTTTTACGGTTGCAAGTAAATCTTTGGCAACCACAAATTTACGGTTATCAGCTAAAATTTGCACATAGGTAAATGCTGGATTCACAGAGATTCCCATGTTCGCTGGTAAAGTCCAAGGTGTAGTCGTCCAAATCACAAATGACGTATCATTGGCTAATAAACCTTTGCCATCTTTTACAGTAAAAGCAACATAAATTGAAGGTGATTTCACATCTTTATATTCAATTTCTGCTTCAGCTAGAGAAGATTCACTAGAAG
>CAYNOA010000079.1:0-8326 GCA_964398695.1 uncultured Enterococcus sp.
TCAGGGATTCCTTGGGTCAAAATGACACCGAGAATGGCTCCATAAACTGCATTTCCGGCCTTCCCTAAGACGTCGGCGTATTCGGGTTTAAATAAGAAATAAATAAAGTTCATGACTAGCACGGTGTTCACAATGCCACCGGATAAACCGGCAATAAATAAAGCCAAGCCTTGCCCTTTTTTCTTAAAGAGTTTTAAGCCCCAATGATAAACAAAATAAGGGACCACACCGATTAAAATACGGGGTACGAACACGACAATCAGCGCTTTCCAACTCCCACTGCCATCGGTTCCTAAAGGCGCAATAAAAGGCGAAAAGGCAAAAGACATCGGGGTAATGATGACCGTGTTACGAATCATACTAATTAGGCCAAAGCAACCGCCTAAAAAACCACCTATTTTTGGACCTAAAACAATCGAAGCAATAATGACTGGCAAATGTAAGGTCGTGGCCTGGATGGGGCCAATGGGAATAAAGCCTAGAAAGGGCACGAAGGCCAGTAACAACATAATACTTAAAAAAAGGGCCGTTAAGACTAAATTAAATATATCTTCATTCTTTTTCATGAGGGACTCTCCTTAGTCGGTCAGTGTCTGGGTAACGCGTTGTAAAATGTGTTCAACGGTTGCTAAAGCACCTGGGCCATAATCGCCACAAGCAAGAAGTGCCTCGCGGGGTTGAATTTCTTCATAGCCAAAAGTCTTTAAACGCGCTAAATTTTGCTGGACGACAGGATTTTGATACATATTGGTGTTCATTGCGGGCGCGATTAATTTTGGGACCGTGGTTTTGATTGCTAAAGCGACGGTTGAAACCAAATCATCGGCAATGCCGTTAGCCAGTTTACCGATGAGATTGGCACTGGCCGGCGCCACTAAGAATAAGTCAACGTCACGCGCAAGTTCAATATGGTTGATTTTTTCCGGCCAACTTTCTTGCATGACGTCGGTATGAATCGGGCGTTTGGCTAAAGATTGCAAGGTTAAGGGCGTGATAAAGGCTTGGCTATTTTTGGTCATTAAAACATCGACCGCGTAGCCTAGTTTGGTCAATTCATTCGTTAAATCAGCTGCTTTGTAAGCCGAAATACTACCAGAAACGGCTAAAAGAATTCTTTTTTGCGTCATTTTGCTTGCCCCCCTTCTTTTAAAAGCGTTTGGGTAATTAATTGGGCGATGCTTTCTTTGGTCTGGGCCTCACCGACGATTTGGCCAGCCTTATTTAACAAGTAGCCAGTGTGGGTGTGATTAGTAATTGAAGTTAAATCATTGGCCAAGACGAAGTCCCCCTGATTTTTTTGCAAACTCGCTAAGGCCACTTGCAAAAGTTCCGTTTGGGGCACGTCGACTAACAGTTTAAAACTAACTAACTGCGTGTCTGGTTGCAATTTTTTGATTTTTTGAATGACCTTAGGCGTTTGTTTTAAGGCCAAAAACAAATAATCGGTATTCGAAGAAATCTTGCTAGCCGCTTTTACTGATTGGGCTTCAATTAAGTTGGCCAAATCAGCCTCGGTTAATGGCAAGCCTTTTTCAAGTAAAAGTTGATTGATTTGCGTCACAAAGTCTTGTTGCGTGTAACTTTTAACCGGCGTGAAATCACTCACCGCCATGCTATGAATCACCGCATCGTAGCGCTTTTGTGTTAATAAAAAAGTGATTCGTTCATCCAGTTCTTGCGTATTGGTAATTTCGATGACCGTTAAATGGGCTTGGGCGCGTGGGCGGCGAGCACTGGGTGTCGTCAAATAATCCACTTGCCAGCCGCTGCTTAAAAAGGTGTCGGCAATCAAAGCCCCTAATGTGCCGGTCGAATGATTGGTAATCGAACGGACTTGGTCGATTTTCTCCGTTGTACCACCAGCGGTAATTAAAATGCGTTTCTCCATGTTTACACTTCCATTTTTACAATTGTCCGACCTTCATGTTGACCCGATAACAAGGTGTCAAAAACGAGGTCTAAATCACTTAACAATACTTCATTGACTTTTAAATTCGCTAAAATGTTTTGATGTTGGGTTAAAAATTCCCAAACGGCTTTTCTTTGTTCAGCAGGAATGGCCACCGAATCAATCCCAATCACCGAAATCCCTCGCAAAATGAAAGGCAAGACGGTTGTTTCAAGTTGAATGCCGCCGGCGTTGCCACATAAAAAAGCACTGCCATTATAGTGCAGTTGTGGCAATAAAGCCGAAAGTAAGGGACCACCAACCGTATCAATCACGGCATGCACGGTTTGTTTGGCTAAAGGTTTGATTTTTTCAGGGATAATCTGTTCCGGTGTCACGAGGTGTGTGGCGCCAATTTGGGTTAACCAAGCCGCTTCTTTTCTAGAAACCGCCGTCAGGTTCGTATAGCCTAATTCATGTAACAAAGCCAGCGCCATACTCCCAACACCACCAGAAGCCCCCGTTACAAAAATCGCCGCCTCTTTTGGGTATTGTTTTTCTTCTAAAGCTAAAACGGCTAAAGCAGCCGTAAAGCCCGCTGTTCCAAAAATCATCGCTTTTTTTTCATCAAGCGTCTGCGGCATTGGTACAATCCACTTGGCCGGCACTTGTTGAAACTGACTGTAGCCACCCACATGGGTAACCCCTAAGCCATAACCGGTCACAATGACCTTTTGTCCGACGGGATAAGCTTCTTCATTTGAGGAGACGATTTCACCAGCCAAATCAATGCCAGGAATCATCGGATATTCACGAATGACCCCACCATTTTTGGTTGTTGCCAAGGCGTCTTTGTAGTTGACTCCGGAATAACGGACCCGGATTTCGACGGCATCTGTCGCTAAAGGTTTTCTTTTTTTCGTTGTGAGTCCACGCGAAAAAATATTTTCAGATTGGTTCACTTCAAAAGCAATGTATTTACTCAAGGAAAATCCCCCTTTTCTACCGATAAATTAGCATAATCATACCACAAAACGGCTTATTTTAGAAAAATATATGAAAAAAGAAATTATACTTGTATTTTACGACAAAAAAACCTATCCTTAGTAAGTATGTTCTGGTCTGGAATCCACTCAAACAACCAGTTCTAAAGGACTAAAAGTGAAAAGTAAAAACGGATATAAAAGAACATATAATCGACCGATTGAGGGGGAAAGAAGATGGGAAAACCAATCATTTCATTTACAGATGTGGTAAAGCGCTATGAGGATGAAACGGTATTAAAGAAAGTCAATTTTGAAATAGAAGAAGGAAAATTTTATACCTTACTCGGGCCTTCGGGCTGTGGCAAAACAACCATTTTAAGGATTATTGCAGGATTTTCTGAAGCAAGTGAAGGGGATGTGTACTTTGAAGGCAAACGGATAAATGACGTGCCGGCGAATCAACGTCAAGTCAACACGGTTTTTCAAGACTATGCTTTATTTCCTCATATGAATGTTTTTGAAAACGTCGCTTTTGGTTTGAAAATCAAAAAACTACCAAAAAATAAAATTCAAGAAAAAGTGCAAGAAGCTTTGCGCCTAGTTCGTTTAGATGGCTATGGTAATCGAGAAATCAGTGAAATGTCAGGTGGACAACGGCAACGGGTGGCGATTGCGCGTGCGATTGTCAATGAACCAAAAGTTTTGTTATTAGATGAACCCTTATCCGCACTGGATCTAAAGTTACGAACCGATATGCAGTATGAATTACGTGAACTCCAACGTCGTTTAGGGATTACGTTTATTTTTGTGACCCACGACCAAGAAGAAGCGTTGGCCATGAGTGATGAAATTTTCGTTTTAAATAATGGCGAAATTGTTCAAAGTGGCACACCGGTTGATATTTATGACGAACCGATTAATAAATTCGTGGCTGATTTTATTGGTGAAAGTAATATTGTGAAGGGTACCATGATCGACGACTACTTAGTCGAGTTTGTCGGCAAACAATTTGAATGTGTCGATGGTGGGATGCGTAAAAATGAACCAATTGAAATCGTGATTCGTCCAGAAGATTTAAGCTTAACCACGGTTGAAAAAGGCAAATTAAAAGCCAAAGTCGATACTCAATTATTCCGCGGCGTGCATTATGAAATTATTTGTTATGACGAAGATGGCAACGAATGGATGGTCCATTCAACTAAAAAAGCCGTCGAAGGTAGCCAAGTCGGGCTATTCTTTGAACCAGAAGACATTCACGTTATGCGTTTTAATGAGTCCGAAGAAGACTTTGACGCCCGACTTGAAAGTTACGAAGAATAGGAGGGATGAAATGACAAAAGTAAGACGTATTTATGCCGTCCCTTATATTTTATGGCTGTTTCTTTTTGTATTGGCGCCCGTTTTATTAATTGTCTATCAATCTTTTTTTGATATGGATGGGCAATTCACCTTCGCCAACTACCAAGTTTACTTTACTTCAGGCAAATATCTAGCGATGACATTTAACTCGGTTTGGTATGCTTTTTTAATCACGCTCATCACGCTTGTAATTAGTTACCCGACCGCCTATTTCTTAACCAAACTCCGTCATAAAGACTTGTGGCTCTTATTAATCATTTTACCTACTTGGGTCAATTTACTCTTAAAAGCCTATGCCTTTATCGGGATTTTTGGGATTCATGGCAGTGTAAATACCTTCTTAGACTTTTTTGGTTTAGGACCCAAACAAATTTTATTTACCGATATTAGCTTTTTAACGGTGGCGACCTACATTGAGTTGCCCTTTATGATTATTCCAATTTATAACGCTTTAGAAGAAATGAACCCGTCACTCATTAGTGCCAGCCAAGATTTAGGCGCCAATTCATTTGAAACCTTTCGTCGCGTGATTTTCCCGCTATCGTTAAATGGGGTAAAAAGTGGCGTCCAAGCCGTCTTTATTCCATCGCTGTCCTTATTCATGTTGACGCGCTTAATCGGTGGTAACCGTGTAATTACCTTGGGGACTGCCATCGAGCAGCATTTCCTCGTCACCCAAAACTGGGGCATGGGTTCCACCATTGGCGTGATTTTAATTATCGCGATGTTTTTCGTCATGTTACTAACCGGTGAAAAAGCCAAAGGAGGACAACGCCAATGAAAAATAAAATCTGGTCACGCCTTTATTTAGCCCTTGTTTTTGTGATGCTTTATACGCCTATTTTGTATTTGGTTTTTTATTCATTTAACGAAGGCGGCACGATGAACAACTTTACCGGCTTTACTTGGGATAATTATACCGCCGTTTTTGAAGACACACGCTTATTGATTATCGTGTTAGATACGTTTATGCTCGCGTTCTTGTCGGCTTTACTGGCGACTTTGATTGGGACTTTTGGGGCAATGGGGATTTACTATACGAAAAAACGCCGTTTGCGCAATACGTTTTTGAGCTTAAATAATATTTTACTCGTGTCACCTGACGTTATCATTGGGGCAAGCTTCTTGATTTTCTTTACCACCATTGGGAGCTTATTCCGCAGCTTTAGCTTAGGTTTTTATAGCGTGCTTTTTTCTCACGTCGCCTTTAGTATTCCGATTGTCGTTTTAATGGTCTTGCCTAAATTACAAGAAATGAACGATTCAATGGTTGATGCGGCCCTTGATCTAGGGGCCAATTATTACCAAGTCATCCAACGCATTATTTTACCCTTTTTATCGCCAGGGATTGTGGCCGGTTACTTCATGGCCTTTACCTATTCACTGGATGACTTTGCGGTCACCTTCTTTGTAACAGGCAACGGCTTTAGCACCTTGTCAGTGGAAATTTATTCACGGGCTCGTCAAGGAATTAGCCTAGAAATCAATGCCTTGTCCACCTTAGTCTTCTTGTTTTCGATGCTTTTAGTGGTCGGTTATTACTTTATTAGTAAAGACAATATTCCGAAAAGACTAAAACGTGGCCGTCAAGCAACGAGAGGAGTGGCACCGATTCGATGAAAAAAATTCAATCTTTATTAATCGGGATTCTACTAGTCATTCTTGTCTTAATTTTTGGCGCCCGCGAGCTAGACAAGAGCACGGGCATGGCAGATGCAAAAGTCTTAAATATTTATAACTGGGGCGACTACATCGATCCTGCTTTATTAAAACAATTTGAAAAAGAATTTGGCTATAAAGTCAATTACGAAACCTTTGACTCAAACGAAGCCATGTTTACCAAAATCGCGCAAGGTGGGATGTCCTATGATATTACCATCCCAAGCGAATACATGATTGAAAAGATGATGGCCGATCACTTGGTTCAAAAACTCGATTACTCAAAAATTCAAGGCCTTGAAAACATCGATTCACGCTTTTTAGATTTAAGTTTTGACCCAGGCAACCAATATTCGATTCCTTATTTTTGGGGCACCTTAGGGATTGTCTACAATGACAAATATGTGAACGAAGCAGAGATGACGAGTTGGAATGACCTTTGGAATCCGGCTTTAAAAAACAACGTCATGATGATTGATGGCGCCCGTGAAGTGATGGGGATTGGCTTAAACAGCCTCGGCTATTCTTTAAATAGTAAAAATCTCGAAGAATTAACGCAAGCGTCGGACCATTTAAGAAGCCTGATGCCAAACATTAAAGCCATTGTGGCCGATGAAATCAAAATGTATATGGCAAACGAAGAAAGTGCCGTTGCCGTCACCTATTCAGGTGAAGCCGCTGATATGATGGGGCAAAACGAACACCTTCATTACGTCATCCCTGAAGAAGGTTCGAACTTGTGGTTTGATAACATTGTCATTCCTCACAATGCCAAAAATGTCGAAGGCGCCTATGATTTCATTAATTTCATGCTACGCCCTGAAGTCGCCGCGCAAAATGCGGAGTACATCGGTTACTCGACACCAAACATCAAAGCAATCGAGCTCTTGCCAAGCGAGATCACCGAAGACGAGCAATTTTATCCTAGCGATGAACTAATCGCACGTCTTGAAGTTTATGAAAACTTAGGACCAAAATTTATTGGGATTTATAACGATTTGTTCTTAGAATTGAAGATGTATAGGAGATAATGGCAAAACTCAGCGAGAATGGGGATTTATCAACGTTCTAAAAAGCTAAAAATCGTCTTTTTTCTACCTGAGTTTTCCAATCTTCTACCAAAAGCGGCTGAAAAGCCGCTTTTTTTGTGTTATTTTATTTTTTCTACCACGTTTTTCTACCAGAGATACTTTACTAGAAGAGCTTTACGATAGAGATTTTTACCAGACGATGTTGAAAATAAAAAGACAGAAACGCTTGACCGTATATAGACGTTCATCTATACTGTATATAGATAATTACCTATATACAATTCAATAGGAGGCCCTCCATGGAAAACTATGAACAGATTGCCACCATCATGAAAGCCTTAGCTGATCCAAAAAGGTTGAAAATTGTTGACTTACTTTCTACAGCTGACTCTCTTTGTGCATGTGAAGTGTTGGAGAATTTTGACTTTACTCAACCGACATTATCACACCACATGAAGCTTTTAGAGAAGGCAGGAATTGTCAAAGTAACGAAAAAGAGTCAATGGCATCATTACGCTTTACAGGAAGATTTTGTTGAGGATTTCCTAGTAATTTTGAAGGAACTTCTTATCAAAGAAAAATCAATTAGCTAGTAATCGATAGGAGTCTTATGAATGAACAATGTATCTACGGAAGTAACTGAAAAACCTGCAATTAATTTCTTCGAGAAGTATCTAACGGTTTGGGTATTGTTATGTATGGCAGCAGGCATGCTAATCGGAAAGTTTTTACCTAGTGTCGCAGACCGATTAGAAAGCTATCAAGTGTTAAATACAAATATTCCAATTGCCGTTTTAACTTGGGTTATGATTTTCCCAATGATGATGAAAATCGATTTTAAATCAATACTGAATGTCCGAAAAACATATCAGGGGATTATGATCTCTAGCATTACAAGCTGGCTAATTAAGCCGTTCTTGATGTTTGGCTTAGCATCTTTCTTCTTTTATGTTGTTTTTAGCAATTTTATCCCAGCAGACTTAGCAAAAGACTATGTGGCTGGAGCCGTTTTATTAGGGGCAGCGCTATGTACCGCTATGGTTTTTGTTTGGTCAAACCTTACAAAAGGTGATCCAGCGCATACCTTGGTTCAAGTATCAATTAACGATTTATTAATCATTGTCCTATTTGTACCAATTGTTTCCTTCCTTTTAGGAGTAAATAGTGTGTTTGTACCATGGAATATTCTCTTTGCCTCCGTACTACTATTTGTGCTAGTACCATTAGTTGGTGGGGCATTAACGCGATACTTCATGATAAAACGTAAGGGAATTGATTACTTTAACAATCGCTTCTTACCAAAGTTTGACTCCATTACAACCATTGGCTTGTTATTGACATTGGTAATCATTTTTACTTATCAGGGGGATATTATTTTAAACAATCCGTTTCATGTTCTCATG
>CAYNOA010000080.1:0-4958 GCA_964398695.1 uncultured Enterococcus sp.
CCTCTTACTGGCTTATCCTGTCGTAAGTTTTGTGGAGCCTTTTAGTCACCAAGGTAGCTGGCAAAATTTCTTAGGTGAACAAGCCCATTTTTTGGATCGCGCAAACTATTCTTTAGAAAGAAATATTACAAAGACAACCCCACCTTGCTTTATTTGGCACACGATTGCCGATCAAGCTGTCCCTGTTGAAAACAGTCTTTGTCTCGTTCAAGCACTTAAGGCACACCACATACCCGTTGAATGCCACCTTTTCCCCGAAGGTCGTCATGGCCTAGGGATTTTACCAGAAGCCCCTCATGTCTTACAATGGCAAGGGCTCGCTGAAAATTGGTTAAAAAAATATCAAAAATAAATGACGCCACTTATTCACATCCAAGCTGACGCCTAAAAGGAGCAGATTATGCCAACAATTTTTATTGCAGGTGATTCAACCGCTGCGAAAAAGGAACCCGACCGTCGCCCTGAAACTGGTTGGGGAGAAAAAATCACCCCATTCTTTAATCAAAAGATCCAAATTGAAAATCACGCCATGAATGGGCGTAGCACGAAATCGTTCATTGACGAAAGTCGCCTAGAAACGATTAAAAACCGGCTAGCCCCAGGTGATTACCTTTTTATTCAGTTTGGTCACAACGATCAAAAAACAGAAGACGAAACACGTGGTACTTTACCTTATGGCAGTTATTTAACTTACTTAACACAATACATTGCAGCAGCCAGAGAAAAAAATGCTTGCCCTATTTTACTGACTTCTATTAGTCGCCGTGATTATTTACCCGATGGTAGGTTGAATCCAAACACACTTGGCGACTATCCCAAGGCAATGAAACAACTGGCGCAAAGACAGGATGTGATTGTGTTAGATCTTTTTCAAAAAACACAAAATTGGCTGCAAACTTTCCCCCCTACTGAAACCGGCCAATTTTTCTTGCATGGGCAACCCAATGAACTTCCTTTTTACCCAGCAGGGATTACGGATAATACGCACTTAAATGAAATGGGTGCGATTGAAGTCGCCAAATTGGTTGTCCAAGCGATTCGTGAAAGCCACTCGCCTTTAAAGCATTACTTACAAAATTAGCAATTCATCAATCGCTTGAAGGCTTTGAAGTCCCGACGAATTTCCTCCCCAAAAAAATCCGGTCACACCTTTTTAGGACGTGACCGGATTGCTTTATTTGAAGCGTACTTTCCCTTTATTTCTTCTCGTTTTCGTTACGCTCAAAAAGGGGTGTTTCAATTGTTTCTACATATTTGGCACTGGCAACCGCTTGAAATAACCCCACTCCTTCTTTTTCAAATAAATCGAGCGTTGTCAATTGGTTCATCGCGGCTTCCACTTGCTCGGCACTTAAATCAAGGGCCGCGACTTTCGGGATTAATTTATGCTTTTTGCCTTCTTCGTTTAAGAATGTTAAATGTAATTTTTTCATTGTTTTTCCCTCCTAAAGGTATGGTTATTTGCTGTATTCAAATTGAACGGTTTCAATGACACTATCGAGTTGGCTGTCAGTCGGATTAAACTGCGTCAGCGCTTCGCCTAGGGCTAAAATGTTGGCTGCGTCTGGCTCTGGTTTAATGTTTGCAAAAGTTTGCGTTTGTAGTTTTTCTTCCCCAGCGACGGTTAATTGAACGGTTAATTTTGTTTGCTTATGTGCTTTCATTTGTGTTTCCTCCTTGTGGTGTTTTGTAAGTCAGGCGCCTGACACTTTTATAAACGTATCGACTAGAAAAAATGTCCCTCGTTTTTTTAAGTATTTTATTTGACTTCCTAAACCAAGCTCGTTTATGAAAAAATATTAATTTTTCATAAACGAGCTTTTTTATGTTACTATAGAAGAATTGTTGTATCCCCTCGTCAGTAAAAAGGAGCGATTTTAAAAAATGTTATTTAGCTTTAAAAAAGAAGAATGGTTCGGTAATGAAAGAAACGATTTATTTGCAGGGCTTGTTTCTTCTGTGGCCGTTTTACCTGAAGTCATTGGTTTTGCAATTATTGCAGGAGTGAACCCAGTTTCGGCGTTATTTGCTTCTGCGCTTTTGTTATTAGTAACTACTTTTACCGGTGGTCGTCCAGCTATGGTTTCAGCCGCTGCCGGATCGATGGCCTTAGTAATGGCCACTTTAATTCAATCACACGGTTTAGCATACATGGTGGCCGCAACGATTTTAACTGGTGGACTTCAGCTATTGTTCGGTTACCTTGGAGTACACAAATTAATCCGTTATATCCCTCAAACCGTGATGTTTGGTTTCGTCAATGCACTAGCAATTTTAATTTTTCTAGCCCAAGTGCAACAATTGCCCAACCAAACGGTTTGGTCTTATCTAATGGTGGTTAGTAGTATTTTACTGATTTATCTGATTCCAAAATTTATCACGGTTGTGCCACCGGCTTTAATTGTTATTTTAGTGATGACGATTTTTGCTTTCTTTTTTAAAGACCATTTACAAACCGTCCGCGATTTAGGTGAAATGCAAACCATTACACCTAAAATGATGTTACCAAGTGTGCCTTTTTCTTTTGAAACTTTACGCATCATCTTTCCAACGGCTTTTGCTTTAACTATTGTTGGCCTAATTGAGTCGTTACTTACAATCCCAATTGTTGATCGAATGACCGATAGCACTAGTGATAGTCAACGCGAAGTCAAAGCCCAAGGATTCGCCAATCTTGTCACTGGGTTATTTGGTGGCCAAGCCGGCTGTGCAATGATTGGACAAGCCGTCATCAACGTGAAATCCGGTGGGCGTAAACGCCTATCCACGCTCGTTTCGGGTCTGACCTTATTGCTATTTATTTTCGTTCTAAAAGATTTAATGCTTTTAATTCCAACAGCAGCTTTGATTGGGATTATGATGACCGTTGCGGTTGCGACTTTTGAGTGGGATAGCTTAAGATTGTTCCGTTCATTTGAACTGATTGAAAGCACCATCATGCTTTTAACGGTTGCTAGTATTGTCTACACACGTAATTTAGCCGTTGGTATTTTGTTAGGCGTGGCTTTAAGCGGCCTAGCTTACTTCTTTTTCAAAAAAGAGCGAAAATAACCAAAAGACGAATAAAAGATAAAAAAAGAAGCACCTTCTTAACTTATTTAAGAAAGTACTTCTTTTTTCGTATGCGTTTATAAAGTAGTCGGGTTGACCAAACGTTTGTCAACAATTAAAAAGACATTGGCTAATGACGCGGTCACAAACATCGCGACCAACATTTCAACAATTCCGTTTGAAGCAATCACGCCACCAATTAAAAGTAAAACCGCCTGGAAAGAATCATAGCCTAATTGTTGACCAAAAATGGTCCCCATTAAACTAAGCACAAAAACCGTATTGGTGAGTGAGCCAATTAAACCCGCCAGACCATAGCCTACGGTCCGTTTTAAGTTCGTTTTAGGAAACAAAGCGATGACTAACGCCGGCGTCACCCCCACTAAAATCCGCGGTAAAATCGCTACGACAAGTGCCCATAAGCTGCCCTGTTCGCTCCCTGGCGCTGGAATAAAAGGCGAAAAAACAAAACTTGTTGGGCTAATTAAGACCGTCGCTCGATACATACTCAATAGCCCAAAAACTAACCCTAAAAAAGCACCACGTTTATAACCTAAAATAATGGAACCAACAATGACGGGAATATGCATCGTGGTAATCGCAAAAGGCCCAATTTGTAAAAAGCCAAGCGGGGTTAAATAAAGCATAAACATAATTGCTAATAAGATTGCTGTGTAGACAAATTTTTTCGTTTTCAAATTTTCTTGCATTTTTTTCTCCACCTTTATTGGTTTGTTGGCTGGCTCGCTTAGCTTACTCTTTAAAATAGTGTATAATGAAAGACGAACAATCAAAGGGCCACATGCCGATGATTCTCAAGAATAAGATCGAAAGCCTTATAATGACGCTTGTGTCATTAGGGTGATTATACACTTTATTGACACACGTGTCATTACTTTTTTAAAAAAAGAGGTGATTTTTTTATGGAAATTCTGACAAACGAAGAAAGAAAAGCGTTAAAACGCCAACTCATCTTAGATAGCGCCCGACGCGTATTTCGACAAAAAGGCTTCATTGACGTGACAATGAAGGACATTATCGAAGAATGTCAAATTAGTCGCGGTGGAATTTATTTATATTTTGATTCCGTCGATACGATTTTTACTGAAGTTTTAAAGCAACGAACAAGCAGTAAATTTGACGGGATTCGTCTGGCCGTCCAAGCCAATGAACCTTTTGAACAACTACTCGATAAATATTTTGCGGAACACAAAGATCGTTTACTCAACCATGTGGGCCACAGTATGCTCCGCGCCACTTATGAATACTACTACACGCACAAAACCGAAGAAGACCACGCATTTCAGCAATCACAACTTGAGTCTAGCCAACAAACAATTTATGAAATTTTAAAATTGGGGGTGAGTCAAGGAGTAATTACGGATCACGATTTAGATAAGATTGCGGAAAATTATATGTTCGTGATTGAAGGTCTGGGCGTTTTAGCTATCACGGGCGCGATTACGAAAGAACAAATTAACAACCAAATTGGGATTATGAAGTCGCTGTTACCGTGGAAAAAGAAGGACGGTCTATAAATAAAAAAAGAAAAGCGGCCTTCATTTTCTCAAGCTCAAGAAACAAAAAAACTTATCCACAAAATTTTCTGTGGGTAAGTTTTTTTAGTTTTTCTTTCGCCATTTTTCCACAGGTGGATAAAAATTTTGCCATTGACTTTTCCCTGTGGATAAAATAGGTCGGTCTAAAAGACCTGACACGCTTGTTCTAAATCGAAAATTAAATCATCGGCATCTTCTAATCCGATGGATAAACGCAATAAATCAGGCGTTAAGCCATACGATTCACGTAAGGCGCTTGGAATATCGGCATGGGTTTGGGTCGTCGGATAGGTAATTAAACTTTCAACCCCACCTAGACTTTCCGCAAAGCTAAAAATTTCTAATTTG
>CAYNOA010000080.1:4968-8130 GCA_964398695.1 uncultured Enterococcus sp.
AGGCCCCGATTTTTTTCGCATCGGTGACGCGAATGCTAATCATCGCCCCTTTTTCTGGATATAAAACTTCCTTTATGCCCGGCGCCGTTTTAAGAGCGGCGGCGATTTTTAAGGCATTTTTTTCTTGCTGATTGAAACGTAATTCAAAAGTTTTTAAACTCCGAATAAATAACCAACTATCAAAAGCCGCCAGCGTCGGTCCAGTCGTATTGGCTAACCAGGCCAACTTCTCCCCGAGCTGCTCGTCTTTTGCAACTACCACTCCGGCTAAAAGATCATTGTGCCCACTTAAATATTTCGTGCCTGAATGAACCACGATATCGGCGCCTTCATCTAACGGTTTTTGGCGTAAAGGCGTTAAAAAGGTATTGTCTACAATCACTCGTGCCCCAAATGGATGCGCCAGTTCCACGGCTTTGCTAATGGAAATTTCATTCATTAAAGGATTCGTTGGAGTTTCAATAAAGACAGCCGCAATTTGATTGCTTAATTGGGCTTTTAAACTGGCCAAATCGGTAAAGTAATGAAATTTTGCACTTTTTTGCGCTTCTAATTCGACAAAAAAGCGAAAACTACCACCGTATAAATCGCGAGAAACTAAATACTCACTTCCTGAAGGAAATAAATTAAAAGCCAATTGAATCGCGCTCATTCCTGAACTCGTTGCCACGGCTCGTGCGCCATTTTCTAATCGCGCAAGTCCTTCTTCTAAGATTTCACGTGTCGGGTTATTGGTTCGCGTATAATCGTAACCCGTACTTTCGCCTAATTTAGGATGAGCAAAAGTCGTCGATAAATAAATGGGGGCACTCACGGCGCCAGTTTGTGTGTCACAGCGATTGCCCAGTTGCGCTAAATACGTTGCTAGTTTTTTATTTGTCATATTGTTCCCCTTTTTATTTGTTATTTTTTGATGGCTGCTACCAGTTGATTGACGGCTTGTTCCACGTTTGCTGGAATTGTCGCTAAGTTTAAGCGAATAAAGCCTTGGGCAGCTGGTGAGAACCACTCACCAAAATCAACGGCTAATTTGGCCGTGTCTTGTACCACTTTTTTCACCTCTTGTTCTGAAACGTACGCTCGTAAATCAATCCAAGCTAAATACGTGCCTTCAAGTGCGGTGACAATTATTTTGGGTAATTCTTTGGCAAAGGTTTCCTTTACGTATTCGTAATTACTGGCCACCACAGCCAGTAAGCCTCTTAACCATTCATCGCCCGTTTCATACGCCGTTTTGGCGGCTAATTGACCAAGCAAACTATTTTCTGTTTGCTTATGTTTGGTCACCCAGGCTTCATAAATCGCCCGATTTTTTTCGCCTGGAAGCCACACGTGCGAATTTAATAAACTGGCTAAATTAAAGGTTTTAGAAGGCGCATTTAAAACAATCACTTCGTCTAAATAGCCCAATTCGCGCGCCACGGTCACTGTCGAAACAAAAGAATACCCCGGCAAAATCAAATCTGAGTGAATTTCATCAGAAACGACCAATACTTGATAGCGATGGCAAATTTCTAACATTTGTGCGATTTCCTCTTTTTGCCATACCCGACTTAGCGGATTGTGCGGCGAACATAAGAGGAAAATTTTTGGGCGATGCGTTTTGATCTTTGCTTCAAAATCAACGAAGTCCGTCACGTAACGACCCGCCTGTAACACGATATCTGAGGTAATTAACTCACGTTTTTGGTCTTGAATCGCATGAAAGAAAGGATAATAAACCGGTGGCTGAATTAAAATACCTTCTCCTTCGGCACTAAAACAATCAATTAAATCATAAAAAGATTGGACCACTCCGGTTGAGAAAAACAACCAATCTTCTTCAAAGCGCGTTTGTTCATGGCGCGCTTGCCAACCTTGATAAGCAGCAAAATACCCTTTGGCCACGTTCGTATAACCAAAAGCGCCGTGTTCAATTCGTTCAATCAAGGCATTTTTGACCGTTTGCGGCGTTGAAAATTCCATGTCGGCCACCCAAATCGGTAATAAATCAGAATCGCCAAAACGTTCTTCCAAAGCATCCCATTTAATGGCATTGGTCTGCTTGCGTTCAACAGCATATTGTTGAATGAATGTCTCTTTATTCACGTTTTCCCTCCTCTAAAAAAATATAAAAAAACGTCCCTTTAACCACAGCAAACTGCCATTGTTAAAGGGACGAAATCTTCGTGATACCACCCAAATTCGCATTGTCCTTACAAACAATGCCTCCATCGGTTCATTCAAAATAAACCTAGCGCGATAACGGTCGCCACCGTTTAGACCGCGTGAACGGACTAAAAACTCCGAGCTCATCTTCATTTAGGCTTTCAGTCCCTGCTCTCACCTACCCAGGGTCTCTTTGTCTGATTGACTAAACTACTCTTCTCTTCTTCGTTGTAAGAACTATTATAGCTTGAGTGAAAAACGAATGTCAATCGAATTGTTTTTTACAATTGGGCGATTTGTTCACGCTCTTCTTTGGTTAGAACAAAATCAAAAATTGCTAAATTTTGCGCTTGACGCTCTGGATGATGGGATTTAGGAATGACGACTACGCCTTGTTCAATTTGATAACGTAAAATGACTTGCGCCCATGTTTTACCATATTTTTCCCCAATTGTTGTTAAAACCGCTTTCGCTGCTTCATTGACGCGCGTCAAGGGTCCCCACGCTTCAGGCACCACGCCTCGTTGTTTTGTCGCCTCAATTAAGGCTTGGTTCCATTTACCTGGATGCGATTCAATCTGGTTCACGGCTGGTTGAATGCGAGCATGTTTGCCTAAAAAATCCAGTTCTTTTTCAGTGAAATTTGATACCCCAATTGCTTTGAGCACACCTTGGTCAACAAAGGTTTCTAAAACACGCCAAACCGCTAAAATTTCTTCTAAGCTTTCCCAGGGATGGTGGATTAAATACAAATCAATATAATCCATTTCTAATGCCGCTAAACTGGCCTGTACGGCTTCTTCCACCGCTTGCGTATGCTTGGTATACTCGGCTTTTCCTGGAATTTTTGAGGTAATAAAAAATTCTTCACGCGCCATGCCGCTTTTTCTAATGGCTTGACCTACGACCGCTTCATTGCGATAAGCAATCGCCGTATCAAAATGGCGATAGCCTAAAGCAATCGCGACTAATAGTTCTTTGGTATCGTGATTAATTTCGCCCATATATTCACGA
>CAYNOA010000081.1:0-1907 GCA_964398695.1 uncultured Enterococcus sp.
ATTACCCAGGCGCGACCGATGTAACCTTGAAACTCGTTTTCAACCCTGAAAACGGCAAAATTTATGGTGCTCAAGGTGTCGGACCAAAAGGCATTGACAAGCGCATCGATATTTTAGCGACGGCGATTAAAGGGAATTTAACCATCTTTGACTTGCCCGAACTAGAATTCACTTATGCACCACCATTTGGTTCGGCTAAAGATCCCGTCAATATGCTTGGCTATGTCGCTTTAAACATCGTTGAAGGTTTAAGTGATTCGGTGCAGTGGCATGAACTCAATGCGGAACTAGCGACTGGAAAAATCTTACTGGATGTTCGTAATGACAGTGAACTAAACCTTGGTCGCTTCAAAGAAAGTGTGCATATTCCATTAAATGATTTACGTTGCCGCATCCATGAATTAGATGTTGAAAAAGAATACATTGTGAGCTGCCACAGTGGTTTACGAAGTTATGTTGCCGAACGCATTTTAAAACAAGCCGGCTTTAAAGCCGCCAACTTAGACGGTGCCTTTTCACTTTATCACGCCGTTAGACCGGAGGAATTAAAATATGTTTAAATCTGTAGGAATGCCCGAGTTTTACCAAGACGCCAAACGGCAAACCTTACCCATTGTGGACGTCCGTGAAGTCGATGAGTTTGCAGCTGGACACGTACCAAACGCCCAAAATATCCCTTTAAGTCAATTAGCCGAACGCTTTGACGAACTTGACCAAACAAAACCTTATTATATTATTTGTCAATCAGGTGGTCGTTCCGCTACTGCTTGCCAATTTTTAGGTGGCAAAGGTTATGACGTCACCAACGTTTTAGGCGGTACTAGCGCATACCCAGGCGCATTAGAATAATTCAATTTTACGAGGAGGAAAAATTCATGAAAAACTTAACCAATAGTACTTTTGATCAAACCGTTGCTAGTGGCTTACACTTAGTTGATTTTTGGGCACCTTGGTGTGGCCCTTGCCGCATGCAAACGCCGATTTTAGAAGAATTAGACAAAGAATATAGCGATGCCGTTTTACAAATCAGCAAAATTAACGTTGATGAAGAAGGCGAATTAGCGGTGCGTTATGGTATTCAAAGTATCCCGACGATGATGGTTTTTAAAGACGGTCGCCCTGTGGATCGCTTGATTGGCGTACGCATGAAACCACAGTTAGAAGAAGTGTTGCAGCAGTTTATGTAGTCCCATTATAAAAAATAGCTAAAAAGATCCGAGCGATATTTGCGAAACAGTTAAAGTTCGCAATATCACTCGGATTTTTTGTATTTTTACACTTTTTCCTTCAATCCGTAACAAATTTCTTTTGTCGCCGGATAGACTTCCCGATAAAGTGCGTATTGTTTTTCATATTTTACGACATTTTCGGCATCGGGTGTGGCCACTTTTTGATAAGAGACAAAAGTCTGCGCACAAGTTGATAAATCTTCAAACCAGCCCACGCCTACTGCTGCTAACATCGCCGCGCCTAAGCCGGGGCCTTCTTCCACCGTTAAACATAAAATTTCTGCGTTAAAAACATCGGCTTGAATTTGCAACCAATCTTGATTTTTAGCTCCACCACCAACTGAGACAATTTGTTTGAATTTTTTGCCGGCAATTTCTTCCATTAACCTTTGACTATCTTTTAAGGAAAAAGTTATGCCTTCTAACACTGCTTTGGCAAAATGTTGTCGGGTGTGTTTCGTATCAATGCCAATAAAGCTCCCACGAATTTGACTATCTGGATAGGGTGTTCTTTCACCTACAATATAAGGGGTAAATAACAAGCCATCTGCGCCAGGTGAAATTTGAGCAATTCCCGTTAATAATTCTTCATAATTTAAATCTTTGGCGAATGTTTCTTTAAACCAACTCAAACTATGCCCCGCAGCTAGCGTCACCCCCATCGAATAATGCGCATCG
>CAYNOA010000081.1:1974-5435 GCA_964398695.1 uncultured Enterococcus sp.
AGTTCCAATGCTCGCCATCCCCCTATCAGCACTTAAAATCCCCGCACCTAATGCACCACAAGCATTATCGGCGCCACCTGCGAAAACGTTGACCGTTTGTTTAAACCCATATTTTTCAACAAAAAATGCTTTTAACGTCCCGGTTTGACCTTGTGAGTCGATTAAAGTTGGTAAATAAGCTGTCGGGATAGCGAATGTTTCTAAAATGGTTTTTGACCATTCTTTCTTTTGCACATCCAGTAATAAGGTCCCAGCCGCATCAGAATAATCCATGTGTTGCGTGCCGGTCAACCAAAAACCTAAATAGTCTTTTGGCAGTAAAAGATGACGTACTTTTTGCCAAGTTTCTGGTTCGTTTTCTTGTAACCACAAAATTTTAGGTAAAGTAAAGCCCTCCAGTGCCTTGTTTTTCGTCACTTGGATTAAGGTTTCCCCTAGTTCTTCGGTGATACGTTGGCATTGTTTCGTTGTCCGAACGTCATTCCATAGGATTGCTGGTCGTAAAACGGTTTGTTTTTCATCAAGAATGACTAAGCTGTGCATTTGACCGGAAAAACTAATGCCAACTAATTGTTCACTAAAATCAATGACTTGTTGACTAAGTGTATCTAAGACTTTTTCACAGGCTTTTAACCACTCACTTGGATCTTGTTCGCTATAACCCGATTGTAAATGAATCAAGGGATATTCGGCGCTCGCCCGGTAAACGACTTGGCCTTGCTCGTTTAACAAGAGTCCTTTCAGGGCGCTCGTTCCTAAATCTAATCCTAAGACATATGCCATCTTTTTTCTCCTTTAAGACTTAAAATAAGTAATCATTTAGACGTGATTTCACAAACTCTAAGTGATTGGATTCGACTTTAATTTCTTCGTTTTTCAAGGCATAATCCGTTAAGCTTTCTAAATCCTCATCGCCAGCGACAATGCTTGCGCCAATGCCCGTTTGATAGCTTGCGTAACGTTTTTCTTTAAGTGCATCAAAGAAACGATCTTCTTTTAATGCCGCTGCCGCTTTTAAGCCCCGAGCATACGTATCCATCCCTGCGATATGGGCTAAGAATAAATCATCCATTTCAAAAGAAGAACGGCGAACTTTTGAGTCAAAGTTAATCCCACCCGGCGCAATGCCTCCATTTTCTAAAATTTCATACATGGCTAAGGTCGTATCAAAAACGTTCGTTGGGAATTCATCGGTATCCCAGCCTAGTAGGGGATCGCCTTGGTTGGCATCGATTGAACCTAAAGCGTCGTAACAACGAGCCACGTTTAACTCATGTTCAAACGTATGACCGGCTAAAGTCGCATGGTTGGCTTCTAAGTTTAATTTAAAGTCGCCTTCTAAATCATATTTTTGAATAAAGGCCATCGCCGTTGCGGCATCAAAGTCATATTGGTGGGTCGATGGCTCTTTTGGTTTTGGTTCAATTAAGAATTGTGGTTTGTGACCAATTTTTTCGCCGTAAGCAATCGCCATTTTGAATAAACGCGCGATGTTGTCTTGCTCAAATTTCATGTCGGTATTTAGTAGTGATTCGTAACCTTCACGACCACCCCAGAAAACATAATTTTCGCCACCTAATTTTTTACTAATATCTAAACCTTTTTTCACTTGCGCCGCGGCATGGGCAAAAACGTCGGCATTACTTGAAGAAGCTGCTCCGTGAACATAGCGTGGATTTGAAAACATGTTCGCCGTATTCCATAATAATTTAATGCCAGTTTGAGCCATTTTTTCTTTAATTAAATCCGTAATCGTATCGATATTAGCGAAAAATTCTTCAAGTGAGTCACCTTCAGGAGCAATGTCGATATCATGGAAACAGAAATATTCCACACCTAGTTTTTCTAAAATTTCAAAAAAAGCTTCCACGCGATTTTTTGCTGTTTCCATTGGTGTTTCGCCCCACCAGTTACGAATATTCGTTGGGTTGCCAAAAGGATCTGAACCATCTTGGGTCATGGTATGCCAGTAAGCTACCGCAAAACGTAAATGCTCTTTCATCGTTTTGCCTAAGACGATTTCTTCTGGATTATAGTGACGAAACGCCAAGGGATTATCCGTTGTTTTTCCTTCATAATGAATTTTCCCAATGTTTTCAAAGTATGCCATGTTTGTTTCCTCCAATTATTTTTAATTTCTTTTTTTATTTGCTTCCCTTTTCGCCATCCTTTATAGTTAAACTAGGAAAGGAGCGTGCTTATGTCCACTACTGAATTTGAGTTAGTCGCCCACCATAAGCTACAAGGGATTAAAGCTTTTTTAATTGATATGAATTATCGTCGGCCGCATTTACATTCGGACTTAGAGCTTATTTACGTCCTACGCGGAACGCTAGCTTTAACGACGGATGCCAAAACGTATTACGTACGTAAAAATGAGTTTATTGTGATTAATGCTTACCAGTTACATGAATTAGCAACGCCACAACAAGTTAAATTGTTGATTTTACAAATTAATCCAAAAGAGTATGAGACTTTTTTCCCACAAATCAATGAAATTCTTTTTCAAAATCAAGTTTTAACTAAAACAAACTTGGTCAATTTCTCGCTCTTTAAACAACATTTTTTACAAACTTGTTTGGTTTATTTTCAAGAAAGACCATTCTTTCAGTTGGAGTGTCATGGCTATGCCGCCTTGACTCTTTTTGCCTTACTGGAGCAAGCCCCCTATGACGTCATTTCTGAAACCGAACAAAACGCCCTTTTATTACGCAAAGAACGCTTGCGCCGAATGGTTGATTATATCCAGCAACATTTTCATGAAAAATTACTTTTGGCTGATTTAGCCAAGCAAGAAGCTTTATCCATCAACTACCTTTCACATTTTTTCCAAAATCATCTTGGGATGTCGTTTCAAAGTTATTTAAACCACATTCGCTGTGAGAAAGCACACTTCTTAATTAAAAACACAGAGATGAGTTTATTAAATATTAGCGAGGCTTGCGGTTTCTCTGATTTGCGTTATTTGAATCGTGCATTTGAGCAAATTTATCACTTTACGCCAAAAGAATACCGCAAACAACTCCAAATTGATTCGACCCAACCAGAAGAGATTGCAAGAAAAAAAATTCAAGAACAAGAATTTATCCATAGTAAAACCAAAAGTCTCGCGGTGACTACTCAATTACTCACAAACGACTTTTTTGATAATTAGGTTTTACTGGATAAACCGTTTTCATCTTGACATCCTTATCTTAACAAGGTTTTAAAAAAATTTCTTGAACATTCTTACGATTTTTTATAGACTATCCTGTGATTTGTTTTTTTTGTTGCACGCTCGTTTAACCCATTCAAAAAATCCCAACTATTTTCCTAGCTAGTAAATGATACCCGGTTATCCAAGAGGTGAGGCTGCCTTCTTCGGTTATAAAATGATTTCTTATATATAACAGGCTTTTTTGTTTTCAAAAAAATAAAAGTAAAAAATATTTCGGTAGGTTGCTGAGTCGCGTATTGATTTT
>CAYNOA010000081.1:5451-8114 GCA_964398695.1 uncultured Enterococcus sp.
CCGTAAAAAATTAAAAATTTCTAGCTGACTAGAATTCGTTGGTCCACTCGGTAAAATAAAAAGGGTGGTGACAAAAGTAGCTTCTTTCTTGAAGCAAAACTCTTTTGTCATCACCTTTTTTTATTCAGCTTTAGTCAATCCACCCTTTGGCTAGACAGCGACTGAAATCCCAAGCGTCCCAACCATACCAAGCTGGATCGTTAATCGTATCAATATTTAATTTATAGGTCCAATACATATGCCCTTCCCCAATATTCCAAGTTGCAACCGATTTTTGCCAAAGTGTTTGGTAAACTTCGACTAAGGCCGCTGAACTTAGGGATTTTGTGGCTATAAATTCTTCTTGTGTCGGATTGATGCCACCTTTTGTATCGGTTCCAGCCGCATAAGAATTAAAAAGTGACCATTCGCCAACAAATACCGGTACATAACTGGCGATTGCTGCGATTTCTTCGCCTAAATTGTCTAAATAGGTAAGATAAGCCTCGACGTTTTGCTCGGTTCCAGCCATTTCAGCAAACATTAAATACTGGTGTGTATCTAACATGACTTTTGTAAATTTATTTTGCTGAAAGAAATTCTTCCAAGCATCTAATTCAAAGGCGTCATGAAAGACAATCCAAGTATCTGGCAATAAAATTTCCCGCAACTTTTGATAAGCTTTGCAATAAAAATCTTGTAAAAAGGTCATCGTCAAAGGACGGCTACCGTGGGCAAGTTCTTGGTCGCGAGCTTGATAGCGCTCCAGCGGCTTCATAACATTCCACATTTTTTCGGTAATGGGTTCATTTATCAGCTCAATCCCCCACAAGGCAGGGTGTTCGCGGTATCTTTGGGCTAGGCGAGTCAGGACGCTTAACACAAATTCAACTCCACCTTCTGCTTGTCCCCATTTACAAACACCGGAAATCCCACCGTTATCAAAGCCATTTTGACTATTGGGGGCTGTATGTAAATCAATTAACACTTTGATTCCATAAGCTTGCGCCCAGTTAAAGGCAGAATCTAAGTGGGTAATACAACCAATAAATGGTGGCCGATCACCAAAGATAAAATAAGGAACCGGAATGCGGACGATGTTTACTTTTGCTTGAGCCAAACGGATAAAATCTGCTTCCGTAATAAATTCATTCCGATGCGTTTCTAGCCGCGCTTCATAGACGGTTTTTTCTAAATCTTGCGCTAAGTAGTATTCGTCTTCTGCCACAACTCCGGCAAACAGATTCGGAGTCATCCATTTTTCAAGTACGAGCCAACCGCCTAAATTGACTCCTTTTAGTTTTTCCTTCATTTTGATTTACCTCTCCTACCTAACCAATATTTTCTGCTTCACGTTGGCGCAGATCACGAATCACTTGCTCAAATTCTTTATCTAAATGATAAAAATGTAAAATCACTAAAATCAAAGCATTTAGTAATAAAGGCAATACCCAAAACGCCAAATGAATACTTGTAATTGCCGCGGCACTTTGGACACTTTGGCTACCAACATAACCGCCAACTGATAAAATAATACCGAGCAAGGCCGAACCAAGACCGTTGCCGACCTTATAACCAAAACTACTCGCGCTATTGGTTAGCCCTTCCATGCGTAACCCGGTTTTCCATTCGCCGTAATCGACGGTATCTGAAACCATCGCCCACATCACTGCGCCAAAGAAGGCACCGCCAATACCGCGAATGACACTCGTTGCATAGATGGCTAGTACGCTCCCACCTAAGACAACTAATAAGACTGTTCCAACTGACTGGATCACTAAGCCCACAACCATCGAATTTTTCTTACCCAAACGCTTAATAAATGGGGCAATCAAAAACATAAAAGCAATTTGAGCCAAGTTCATCACAGAATTAATCGTTTGAGCTAATTGATTCTCTCCAAGTACTGTTTTTGCATAATAAACAGTTGAACCGGTCGTTAAGGCCATATTAATAAATAATACTAGTAAAATGCCTGTTACCATTAACCAATATTTATTTTTAAACAAAGCGCGCATCCCTTCTTTAAAAGGAATATGCTCAGATTTTTCACTCACTGGTTTGACGCGCTCTTTTGTTCCAAAAAAGTTAAGCAAAAAAGCAATCACGGCAAATACACCAAATACCGAAAAGGTTTTCATCCAAGCGCTAGCACTATCACCAAAATAAGCGACGAGTGTTAACGTATATGAGTTAATCAGCAAGGTCCCCGCTGTTGCCAATAAACTTCTAAAAATACTTAAAACACTCCGCTCATATGGGTCTTGCGTCATTAAAGAATTTAGTGCAGAGTAAGGCACATTAATGGCTGTATAAATCACACTTGAAACTAAGTTATACGTTAGAAAAACATAAATCAATTTCGCGGCTGTCCCCCAACTCGTCGGGACCGAAAATAATAACACACCTGAAATCGCAAACGGGAGGGCCATTCGTAAAATCCACGGACGTGCTTTCCCATATTTCGTTTTCGTTCGATCGACAATGACGCCCATTGCAATATCGGTTAGCCCATCTAAGAAACGCGAAATAAGCATAATGACCCCCACCGCTGCGGCATTTACACCGGCATAATCTGTGTAATAAAACAATAAGTAGGTCGTCATGGCTGTATAAATAATATTACAGCCAAAATCCCCCATTCCATAAGCAGTGCTGCACTACCAGTGACAAAAGGCGTTGCC
>CAYNOA010000082.1:0-4901 GCA_964398695.1 uncultured Enterococcus sp.
TTGCGCCATTAAACTCGAGGAAAACCCAATGGCGGTTCCTATTTCTAAAATTTGTTTTGGTTTTAGTTGACCCATTAGAAATTGTAGAAAAACCACCGTCTCATGCGGGATAATTGGTACGCCTTTTTCGTTGGCTTCTTTTTGAATTTTTCCTAGTTCTCCTGGAATTTGTTTTTGGCTAGTTCTTAAATAATCCACGATTTCTTGTTTGACAATCGGGCGATGCATCATTTCGTTACGCATTTGTTCCCTCCACTTATCTTCACTGTTTGTTATTATACGTTAAATCCTTTGTTTCATGCAATCAAAAACTTCTACTTGCTTTTTTACTTGATTGTGATTACTATTAAGGAAGGATTTGGATTAGTAACAAAAAAATGTTTTTAGAGAGTTAAACCTTGGCTGCAAGTTTAATAACCCCTTTTTTTGTGAACCTACCAATGGCAATGATTGTCGATAAAACAATCGGGTGAAGGCCCTTATCGCTTTTCAAGTGGAGTCTTGCCAAAAGAAAGCAGACTCAAACAAGGTGGTACCGCGAAATTCAAACATTTCGTCCTTTTTTCAGTAAGAGGATGGAATGTTTTTTTATTTTTTTAAAGGAGGATTTTTATAAAATGAGTGAACAAACCAATGATTTTACCCAATGGTATTTGCAAACAGTCCAACAAGCCGAACTAATGTCTTATTCCCCAGTGCGTGGCTCCATTATCTTCAGACCCGATGGCTTTGAATTATGGGAACACATTCAAGAAGAATTCAACAAGTTTTTACGTAGCGAAGGGATTCGTAATGCCTACTTCCCAATGTTAATTCCGAGACACTTCTTTTTGAAAGAAGCCGATCATATCGAAGGTTTTGCGCCAGAACTGCCTTGGGTAACCGAAGTCGGGAATGAAAAATTAGAAGAGCCGCTTGCTTTACGCCCAACTTCTGAAACAATGATTGGTGCCGCTTTTTCTGATTGGATTAACTCGTATCGTGACTTACCCTATGAAATTAACCAATGGGCCAACGTGTTTCGTTGGGAAAAGAAAACTCTACCATTTTTACGTACGTCTGAATTTTTATGGCAAGAAGGCCACACCGCGCATGCCGACGAAACGGATGCTCGTCATCGCACCATGCGTATTTTAGATGAATACGCCCGTCTTTGTGAAGAATTTTTAGCAATTCCGGTCTATAAAGGTCAAAAAACACCTTCTGAACGTTTTGCTGGTGCCGTCGATACCTATTCAATTGAGGCGATGATGAAAGACGGAAAAGCCGTTCAAGCTGGAACTTCGCATTATATGGGGACGAAGTTTGCCGAAGCTTTTGATATTACTTACTTAAACAAAGAAAACAAACATACTTTGGTTCATACCACTTCTTGGGGTGTGTCCACTCGTCTGCTTGGTTCATTAATTATGACCCATGGCGATGAACAAGGCCTCGTTTTACCACCAACCGTGGCCGCGACGCAAGTTGTCTTAATGCCGGTTGGCCCTTGGAAAAAGAACCCTGCTATTTTAGAAAAACTAGAAGAAATTTTGGCGGAATTAAAAGCGCGCAATATCCGCGTGCGTTTAGATGATTCTGATAATTCACCTGGTTATAAATTTAACGAGTGGGAATTAAAAGGCGCTTGTGTCCGCGTTGAATGTGGCCCACGTGACTTAGAAAATGGCCATACCATGGTCAAAGTTCGTGACTTAGCCGATAAAGAAAAAGTTGGCTTTGATGGACTCATTGCTTACATCGAAGAACAATTAGCTGCAATGACGCCTCGCCTGCTTGCTTCAGCCAGAGCACGTAATAAAGAAAATGAACATTTCGATATCAATACACTGGACGAATTAAAAGCGCATATCGAAACTTGCAAGGCCCAAAACAAACCAACTGGCTTTGTTTTAATTGGTTGGGATGGCACCGAAGCTACAGAAAGCAAAATCAAAGAAGAAACTGGGTTTACGACCCGAAACATTCCTTTTGAAGTGCCAATGGAAAAAGCAACCGACTTAGTGACTGGCCAACCAGCCAAACATACTTTGTGGATTGCCCGCGCTTATTAAACAAAAACCTTGCGAAATCTTTTCATTTAAAGTCAAAAAAGCTGTTGAGACGCACGCGTTTCAACAGCTTTTTGCTTTAGTTTTCCCTTTAATCAATTAACTCGAGAAAATCTTCGACCGTGATATTGCCAAAATATTTTTTCAAATCAAGGTGTTCGGCTACTTTGCGGATCCGTTCCTTTTCATACTGCACCCCAATTAATTGATCTTCGACAACTTTAATTTCACCCAAACCAAAGAAGTCACCGAAAATTTTCAAATCGGTAATGAAACCCTCTTCTACATTTAGCTTCATTTCGATGGAACCAATCGGGAAACGTTTGCGGCGTTCCAAAGCAAATTTTGGTGATTTCCCGTAATTCCAATCCCAATTTGCATAGGTTTTGGCCGAAATTTCGTGTACTTTTTGCCAATCGTCTTCACTTAACGTATAGGTGGGGATATCAGCCACCTTTTCGACATTGGCTATTTTTAACAAAATCGCTTCTCGAAACGCTTTAGTATCCATTGCTTGGTAAGCGGGTGCTAGGTAGGGTTTAATATTGGTCACCCGCGAACGAATTGACTTAATGCCCTTTGACTCAATTTTATCGGCGCGCACTTTTAAGGCCTTGACCACTTCATCCATCTTTGAATCAAACAAAATCGTCCCATGAGCAAACATCCGCCCATTGGTCGCATACATCGCATTACCAGAAAATTTCTTGTCATCAATCACTAAATCATTGCGCCCTTTTAAGCTTGCGCCTCTTGCACCAAGCTCATGAAGTGCTTGAATAATTGGTTGCGTAAAGCGGGCAAAATCTCGGAATGAGTTGCCATCGTCAGGCATAATAAAACTAAAGTTCAAATTCCCAAAATCGTGATAAACCGCACCACCCCCACTCAGCCGACGGACGACACGGATCTGGTTTTCCTCCACATAAGCTTGATTAATTTCTTCAATCGTATTTTGATTGCGACCAATAATAATTGCTGGTTCGTTAATATAAAAAAGTAAGATAGGTTCTTCGACTTTTAATTCTTGTAATAAAAAAGTTTCTAAAGCTAAGTTCATTCGTGGATCGGTCATTTCATTTGGTACATACAACATTGCTTTTTTCCCTCCTAAATCGTAAATACTTTGCCGACTTGGGCTAAACTGACCTTCACTTGGTCACCGGCTGCACTTTGGGCTTCTGCTTGCAGTTGAGCCAGACTCCCATGTTGGGGCAAATGCGTTAAAACGAGGTGTTTGACTTGGGCTGCTTTCGCAATTTCTCCCGCTTCTTTTGAAGTAAAATGGGCAAAATGGTGCTCGTTACCCGCAAATAAATAGGTATCCGCTAAAAACAAATCCGCATCTTTAGCAAATGTTTTAAAATCAGCCAAATAACCTGAATCACCGGTAAAAACAAAAATTTTGCCAGTCGACTTTTCCACAAGACGCATCGCATAACAAGTAACCGGGTGAATTGTTTTCATAAAAGAAAGCGCAAAAGGACCGATTTCAAGCGTTTCTTCTACCAAATAATCATAACCCTGTGAAACATTCGGTAAGGTTAACTTCGCAAAAGCCGCTTGATCTTGGCTATGTCCATAAATCGGTAAGACTTTTCGTTCTTGCGCTTTAGGATATAACTGCCAATAGTATTGCAAGACACCCAAGTCAGCAATGTGATCATGGTGATAGTGACTAATCATCACCGCATCTAAAGCCAGCGGGTCAAGAACTTTTTCAAGTTGAACAAGCGTCGTACTTCCAGCATCTAATAGTAAATGAAACCCTTGCGCTTCAATTAAAAAACTCGTCGTTCCTTGACCTTTATAAGGATAGGCACCGAGACAGCCTAAAGTGGTAATTTTCATTGCATTTCTCCCTCCTCTATTTTTAATCGTATCACATTTTAGTGAATCAATCGTCCAAAAAGCCTCAATTATTTCTTCTTTTACAGAGTCTAAAAAACGCCGGCACCTTCTCGTTTAAAAGTGGTGCAGACGTCTTTAGTCATCCTTCAATTAATAGCTCAGTAATTCTTTTACCGCTTCCCCATCCAATCGACGAACCACTTCGGTTACTAATTTCACCGTGTTTAAGTAATCATCTTCATGAATCACTGACGTGTGCGAGTGTAAATAACGAACCGGTACGGTAATCGCAATTGACGGAACACCATTACGTGTTAAGTGCATCATGCCGGCATCCGTTCCACCACCAGCAATCACTGTGTATTGGAAAGGAATTTCTAATTCTTCTGCTACATTCGTCACAAAATTTAATAATTTTTTGTGTGGAATCATCGACGCATCAAAAATTAAAACTTGCGGGCCTTTACCTAAAACCGAATCGGCTTCTTTGGGTGTCATGCCCGGTGTATCCCCAGCAGTACCAGTATCTAAAGCAATGGCAATATCTGGATTGACTAAATGTGTACTCGTTCTTGCTCCACGTAAACCAACTTCTTCCATCACGTCACTACCCGCAAATAGACAGTTATGATGACCTTCTTTGGCTAAGTTTTCTAAGACACGTAAAGAAACAGCTGTTCCTACACGGTTATCCCACGCTTTGGCTAAAAGGAATTTGCTATCATTCATGCGTTTGTACTCAATATAAGGCGTAATCATATCCCCTGGACGAAGGCCCCAACCTTTGGCTTCTTCTTCACTCGTTGCACCGATATCAATAAACATATCTTTGACGTCATAAGGTTTATTGCGCACTTCTTGGGTTAAAACATGTGGTGGTTTTGAGCCAATCACCCCATGAATAATTTTGCCCGCTTGGGTTTTAATTTCAACTTGTTGAGCTAACATCACTTGGCCCCACCAGCCGCCTAAAGTTTGAAATTCAATAAAGCCTTTTTC
>CAYNOA010000082.1:5001-8091 GCA_964398695.1 uncultured Enterococcus sp.
ACATCACTTGGCCCCACCAGCCGCCTAAAGTTTGAAATTCAATAAAGCCTTTTTCGGTAATTTTAGTAACCATAAAGCCAACTTCATCCATGTGCCCACAAATAAAGATTTTTGGACCCCCACCTGAACCTGAATGTTTGGCAATCACGCTACCTAAGCCATCAAAGAAAATATCTTCAGCATATTCTTTGGCATAATTTTTAAAAACTTCACGAACCTCTTCTTCATTTCCTGGAACTCCTCTAGCTGAAGTTAAGTCAATCAGTAGTTGTTCTTCTTTTTTATCCAACATATCGTTTGCACTCCTTTGGTTTTTGAATCCGTTTTAATTATAACATGACTAACCTTAAATAAAACGCTTTTTTCAAATCTTTTCATCCTTAATTAGAAAGAAAAAAATAACACTTCTAGAAAAATTTGACGACTGATTCAACTAAATTTAACCAGGTCTTATAAAATCGCACTTAAATGTTTCATACAAATTTAGCACAAAAAATATAAAAAAATATATATGCAAAAAAAGAGCTTTTATGCAGCTTGTGTAGATTAAAACAAAGGATAAACCTTTAAGTTACTTGCTTTCCTATTTTTTCACCGAATGAATAAACACTATATATAGTGTGTGAAACAATTATATTTTAATTACAAACACAATATATAGGTTGAATCCCAATGTGTTTTCTATTATGATAAGGAGGTAGAAATTAAAGGAGTGATCAAAATGATGTACATCAAGAGAAAAGGTGAACAGTTTGTTTCTCTGCAACCAAGTTTAGAAAGTATGAAAATTATCAAACGTGATGGTCGTTTAGTCGATTTTGATGATCAAAAAATTTATGATGCTTTAGTGAAAGCCAAAAAACAAGTCAGCGGCGAACTCTCTCCTCTTGATCACGAACATATTTTAAAAATTGTGGAAAAGATCGATTCCGAAATCGTGGAACGTTTTAATAGCAACATTAAAATTTACGAAATTCAAAATATTGTGGAACATATTTTACTAGAAAATAGTGAGTATGCACTCGCAGAACAATACATTAACTATCGGACCCGTCGTGATTTTGAAAGAAGTAAAGCAACCGATATCAACTTTACCATTAACAAATTAATGAACAAAGACCAACAAGTGATTAACGAAAACGCGAATAAAGACAGTGATGTTTTTAACACGCAACGTGATTTAACAGCAGGAATCGTGGGGAAATCAATTGGCTTAAAATTATTGCCGCCGCACGTGGCCAATGCCCACCAAAAAGGCGACATTCACTACCACGATTTAGATTATCATCCCTACGCACCAATGACCAATTGTTGCTTAATTGATTTTCAAAGCATGTTAAATAATGGCTTTAAAATCGGGAATGCGGAAGTCGAATCGCCTAAATCGATTCAAACGGCCACTGCACAAATTTCACAAATTATTGCCAATGTGGCCTCTAGTCAATATGGCGGTTGTTCAGCCGATCGAATTGATGAATTATTAGCGCCTTTTGCCAAATTAAATTACGAAAAACATTTAGTCGATGCCAAAGAATGGATTGATGGTGAAGAACGCCAAGAAACCTATGCAAAAATGAAAACCCAAAAAGACATTTACGATGCGATGCAAAGTTTAGAGTACGAAATTAACACGCTCTTTACTTCAAATGGTCAGACCCCTTTTACGTCTTTAGGTTTTGGTCTAGGAACCGATTGGTTTGAGCGTGAAATTCAACGTGCTATTTTGAAAAACCGCATTAAAGGTTTAGGTAAAGAAGGTCGGACCGCAATTTTCCCTAAATTAATTTTCTCAATCAAGCGAGGCGTAAATTCAAATCCTGAAGATCCAAATTATGATATTAAACAATTAGCCTTAGAATGCGCCACGAAACGCATGTATCCAGATATTTTAAACTATGACAAAACGGTTGAAATTACCGGTAGCTTTAAAGTCCCAATGGGTTGTCGTTCTTTCTTACAAGGTTGGAAAGACGAAAATGGAAAAGAAGTCAATGTTGGACGCATGAATTTAGGTGTTGTTACCTTAAACTTGCCACGTGTAGCACTAGAAGCTAGTGGTGACTTTGATAAATTTTGGAGTCTTTTAGAAGAACGCTTAAGCATTGTCAAAGATGCGCTTGTTTTTCGGATTAATCGTTGTAAAGAAGCTTCCCCGGCCAATGCACCCATTTTATATATGTATGGGGCTTTTGGCAATCGCCTAAAACGCAACGAGTCGGTCAATCAATTATTTAAGAACCGTCGTTCGACTGTTTCATTAGGTTACATCGGTCTTTACGAAGTGGCCGCGGCCTTTTACGGGGGTAGCTGGGAAAATAATCGCGAGGCCAAAGAGTTTACTTTAGCCATCTTAAAAACCTTAAAAGTCCATGCCGATGATTGGGCCAATGAATATGGCTATCATTTTAGTGTTTATTCCACACCAAGTGAAAGTTTAACCGATCGTTTCTGCCGTTTAGATACCGAAAAATTTGGTGAAGTGGAAAATATTACCGATAAAGACTACTACACCAATAGTTTCCACTATGACGTGCGTAAAAACCCTTCACCCTTTGAAAAATTAGACTTTGAAAAAGACTATCCACAATATACCGGCGGCGGCTTTATTCACTACTGTGAGTACCCAGTTTTACAACAAAATCCCAAAGCTTTAGAAGCTGTTTGGGATTATTCTTATGACCGCATCGGTTACTTAGGCACAAATACCCCAATCGATCACTGTTATACCTGTGGCTATGAAGGGGACTTCAATCCTACCGAACGCGGCTTTGAATGCCCGCAATGTGGCAACCGTGATCCAAAAACTTGTGACGTGGTAAAAAGAACTTGTGGTTACTTAGGCAATCCCCAAGCGCGCCCAATGGTGCATGGCCGCCACAAAGAAATCTCTGCCCGTGTGAAACACATGAAATAAAGCAAAAAGAAAGGAGTTCGACTTTTATGAGGAATCCCAAGCCGCAAGAATGGTTAGCACAAGAGCTCAGTCAGCAATATATCGCAGATTATAAGACTTATAATTTTGTTGATGGCGAAGGCGTTCGAAATAGTCTTTATGTCAGTGGTTGCCTCTTTGCTTGCGAAGGTTGCTTT
>CAYNOA010000083.1:0-987 GCA_964398695.1 uncultured Enterococcus sp.
TGGCTAACTTCCGTGCCATTATCGCGTTGGACAAAAACCGTGGCCGCTTCCCCTTCATTGACGGTTAAGGAGATCGGGAGCATTTGATGATTATTACTAGTGTTTAGTGAGATTTGATCGACTTGTTGACGGTTACGAGTGGCATCCGTCACCCAGATTGTAATCTTTTGTTCGGTAGGGCCATTTTCATTCCAAGAGGCCACGACATTGACGGTAAAACTTCTAGTAACCGGTTGTTCTACTTCTTCCTTGCCTTTTGAAACGGTCAACGTAACCGTCGCGCCGGTTGTTATTTCTTGGCCCGCTCGTGGATTGGTTTGAATCACTTTACCTGCAGCCACACTGGTACTATTTTCTTCGATAAGTTCAACTAAAAAGCCCGCTGCTTCTAAGGCTTTTTGCGCAGCCTCTTGCGTTTGTCCGACAACATCTGGTACGCTGGCTAATTCTTCGCCTTTACTAACTACAAAAGTGATGGCTGTTTTACCAGGGCTAACTTCGGTACCTGCTTCTGGCGTTTGCGAGATAATATTCCCTGCCGTAACGCTTGCGCTATAACTTTCTTCAATCGTTATTTTGTTCTCACCTAAACCTAAACTACTTAAACTCCGACGAGCGGCGGCTTCGGTACTACCGGTAAAATCAAGCATGGTGACTGGCTCTTGGCCTTTACTAATAATTAATTCCACTTTGGTGTCTTTGGGCACGACTTGCGTGTCTGGTTGTGGGTCTTGACGGATTACTTCCCCAGCTTTCACCGTTTCATCGTATTCTTCTTTTGAGGTAATGTTACTTGCGACAAAATCTAAATTCGTTAATTCACGGGTAGCTGCACGTAACGTGGTTCCTGTTACGTCAATCATGGCAATCGTTTGATTTCCTGAACTTAAATACAAAACAATCTCACGGCCTTCTTTAACTAAGGCACCGGATTCGGGCGTGGTTTTTACCACTCGCTCTTTTTCAATTTCAGCATTTGAAATTGTT
>CAYNOA010000083.1:997-7755 GCA_964398695.1 uncultured Enterococcus sp.
CAAAAAAATGAAGCAAAATAATAATTAATTTAAAATTTAAAAGGAAAAAAATTAATAAAGGAAAATTCAGAAATTTAATTCACTTCTCATCGTTTTTATAAATGAAATTGTTTTTGTTTCTGACGCAATTTTTAAGCCCGCTTCTTTTAATGCCTCTCGGGCAGCGATTTCCGTCATATTCGTGACGTCCGGTACTTCCACTTGGGATTTACCCCCACTAAATAAAACGAAGAGACCAAGTGCTGAGACAAGTGCGACCAACCCTAATAAAAGCCCCAGCCAAACTTTCTTTTTCTTTTTCGGCTGGTCTTCTTCCGGCATTTTTTCCGGTATTTTTTCTGGTTGCGGCATCGCTTTAAAGCTTTCCGGCATTGGGGCATCTTCTGTAAGTGGCGGTAAGATCCGTGTTTCATCGAGCATCGCACTTGGTTCCCACCGTGCTTCGTTCAGCCGCTCAGGTGAAAGAACCGTTGCTAAATCTTGTAGCATTTCATCGGCGGTTTTATAGCGATCGGCCGTTTCTTTGGCGGTCGCTTTTAAGACGACGTTTTCTAATGATTGCGGGACGTCGCGATCATACAAGCGGACAGAAGGCACTTCGTCTTGGAAATGTTTTAAAGCAATCGTTACCGCGGACTCGCCGTCAAATGGTACTTGGCCAGTCAACATTTCATATAAAATAATCCCTAGTGCATAAAGATCAGATTGATTGGTTGCCATACTGCCACGGGCTTGTTCCGGTGATAAATAGTGTACCGAACCTAACATTGTATTGGTTTGGGTAATCGATGTTTCAGAAAGGGCAATCGCAATCCCAAAGTCAGCAATTTTAACGGACCCGTCTTCATCCATTAAAATGTTTTGTGGTTTTAAATCGCGGTGGATAATCCGATGTTGATGAGCCAAAGCAACCGCCGATAAAATTTGTTTCATAATCTCAACAATCGAAGCATAGGGCATTGGATAGTGCGTTTGGATATAGCGTTTTAAATCCATCCCTTTGACATACTCCATGACTAAATACTGCATGCCCGCTTCTTCACCCACATCATAAACGGAAACAATATTGGGATGGACCAATTCCGTTGCCGCTAATGCTTCTCTTTGAAAACGGCGAATCGCATTTTTATCTTCTTGGAAATCAAAACGCAAGACTTTAACAGCGACTTCACGATTTAAAATTAAGTCTTTGGCTAAAAAAACATTCGCCATGCCGCCACTACCAATCGTCCCTAAAATTAAGTAACGACCATTCAACTTATTCCCGATCTCAATCATGGTTTCTTCCTCCAAAATCAATTAATAAAACCGTAATATTATCTAAGCCGCCTGCTTGATTGGCTGCATCGATTAAAGCTTGGCCGATTTTCTTCAAGCAAGCGTTTGTTCGAATCAATTCAAGTATTTGTGATTCTGGAACCATATTCGTTAAACCATCTGAACAAATTAAAATGAAGTCACCTAAACGATACGGATAGGTCGCCACGTCCACTTCAATGATTCCAGGCATCCCAATGGAACGCGTAATAATATTTTTACGCGGGTGAGCCGCCGCCATTTCTTTCGTGATTTCACCTGATTTGACTAATTCATTCACTAAAGAATGGTCTTCTGTCAAAGGCAGTAGTTGCTTGTCTCTTAAAATGTAGATGCGACTATCGCCTACATGAGCGAGGGCAATTTGATTGTCAAAAATAGCAACGGCTTCAAAGGTTGTCCCCATCCCACTTAATTTTACATCGGCTTGGCCTTTTTCATAAATGCTTTGGTTTTCTTTTTGAATTTCTTGAATAAACCATTGAGTCGCTTTTTCACTGTCATCAATCGTTGTTTCTTGCCATCTTTGACCGATTTCTTCGACGGCTTGACGACTGGCTATATCACCTGCTTGGTGACCACCCATTCCATCGGCTAATAAGGCTAATGGCCGTTGCCTTTGGTTACAAAACGTTGCGACGTAATCTTGGTTGCTATTTCTTCTTTTTCCTTGGTCACTCTGGAAATAAATTTCCATTCTTTCCACCTCACTATTTCTTCCGTAAACAACTAATGAAAAATCCATCCGTTTGAAAATCTTGCGGATATAGCGTTAACATTTGGTTCGTAATACTTTGATTTAAAGCGGGCGAAGCGTGAAAGGGGGCTTGTTCAAATTCAGAATGTTCCGCTAAAAATTTTTCGACGACTTGCTGGTTTTCTTCAGGAACAATCGTACAAGTGCTATAAACTAACAAACCACCCGCTTTTAAAGTGGGCGCCACGCTTTCTAAAATAGCCAATTGAATTTTTGGTAATTGTTCAAAATCACTTGGTTTTTTATTGTATTTAATATCGGGTTTCCGGCGCATTAAACCTAAGCCTGAGCAAGGTGCATCCACTAAAATTCGGTCAAAGGTATTGGGCGCAAAATGTTCATTGACCGTACGTGCGTCCATTACTTGCGTTTCGACGACCTCAGTCAGCCCTAGACGAGCCGCATTTTCTTCAATCAAACGCACTTTATGCGCGTGAATATCTAATGCCGTGACTTGGCTGGCATCTAAGTAAGTCGCCAAATGGGTCGTTTTCCCACCAGGTGCGCCACAAGCATCCAGTACTTGGTGCCCAGCTTCCACTTGTAAGGCGGGCGCTACAAGCATTGAACTTTCATCTTGAATCGTTAATAAACCTGCTTTAAAAAGCGAACTGCCGGCTAAAAAGCCTTTTTTACCAATAATTCCCACCGGGGAAATCAAACTTTCTTTGGCTTCAATACCTACTGCTTGTAGATCCTTTAGGGCGTTGGTCCGCGTGATTCGGTTGGTCATCACCCGAGCACTAACTTGACTGGGTTCAAACAAAGAAAGGCCCAGTTCAGTCGTTTTTTCCATACCCATTTCGGCAATAAATTTTTCAACGAGCCACTGCGGCATACTGATTTCGACCGCTAGCCTTGTAACTGGATCTTGTATTTGAGTCAATTCAGCGACGCCTTGTCGTTGGACATTTCTTAAAACACCATTCACAAATTTACTTACTCCTATATTACCACGAGTTTTCGCAATTTCCACCGCTTCATTCAAGACGGCATGACTCGGCACCTTATCTAAATAAAGCATTTGATATAAAGACAATTGCAGTAACAAACGCACCCAATCTTCCACTTTTTTGGCTTTTTGAATAAAGGGGGTCAAATAGTAATCTAGCAATAATTGACGACTGACGGTTCCATAAACAAGTTCGGTCAATAAGCGGGCGTCTTTTTCATTTAAATCGCCTTTTTTAATCAAGTCCCGCAACAATAAATTAGAGTAGGCGCCACCTTTATGAATCCGTTCAAGTGCGTCAAGGGCCACATAACGGACCGATTTTTTCGTTGGTTTTTTACTCATGGTGACCCACCTTTTGATCCACGGCAACTTTTTGTCCGCTACCGTTTAAAAATTCCGCAATCGCTTGCACCCCTTTACCGGCCGGTTGTAATTGTTCAAGTGCTAAAACACTGCCTTGTCCGCAAGCAATTTTTAAGGTGTCTTTTGTTCGTTCAATAATCGTTCCTGGCTCTTTTGACGTCGTTTCGCTTAGGGGTTTGACACGTAAAATTTTCCAACGCGCCCCTTGATAAGTCGTAAAAGCTATCGGCCACGGACGCATCCCACGGACCTGCCAATCAATCGCTTGCGCTGACTTTTGCCAATCGATGGCTTCTTGTTCCCGCGTAATATTGGGTGAAAAAGTCACGAGCGCTTCATCTTGTGGCACGGCTTTTAATTGGCCGTCAATAATTTTTGGCAATGTTTCTAGTAACAGTTCTTTACCTAAAAGACTGAGCGCTTCAAATAAAATCCCTACATCGTCTTCTTCCGTAATGGGAAGGGCTTTTTGAGCATAAATCCCACCGGCATCCATTTTTTTAATCATTTCCATGATGGTCACACCGGTTTCTTTTTCACCCGCCATAATCGCATAATGGACCGGGGCCCCACCGCGATATTTTGGTAAAAGCGAAGCATGAACATTCAGCGCGCCAATTTTGGCTGCTTGCAATAATTTTTCCGGTAAAAACTGACCAAACGCGGCGGTAATAATTAAATCTGGGGCTAAGGCGATGATTTCCGCCATTTCTGGTGACTGATTAATTTTTTCTGGTTGCAATACCGGTAAATTAAGGCGCAAGGCTGCTTCTTTCACGGGAGTGGGTGTAATCACTTTTTTACGCCCAACCGGCCGATCTGGTTGCGTCACCACCGTCAACACGTGATAGCCCGACGCCACTAGACCTTCTAAAATTGGCACCGAAAAAGCCGGTGTCCCCATAAATACAATCTTAGTCATGATTTCGTTCCTCCATATAGCTTTCTAATTCTTCTTCTGGGATTTGCTCAATCATTTGCTCGATAAAGAGTTTCCCTTGTAAGTGATCAATTTCATGCAAAAGCGCACGGGCTAAATAACCATAGGCTTCCACTTCCATTTCTTCGCCTTCACGATCGTAGTAACGCACGACAATTTCATCCGGGCGAGCTACCGTACCATAAACATGTGGAATGCTAAGACAACCTTCCACATCAATTTCATGGCCTTTGGTCGAAAGAACCTGCGGGTTAATCAACTCAAACAAATCGCCTTCTTCGACTTCAACAAGCGCCACTTGAATATTCTTGCCGACTTGTGGTGCCGCAATCCCCACGCCATCGTGAGCAATCATTGTTTCATGCAAATCATCAAGGAACTTTAGTAACTCAGGGGTAATGGCCTCAACTGCTACACTTGGTTCAGACAACTTTTTATTGGGATGAATCACAATTGGATAACGCATAAAAACTCCTTTTTTAAATAAAATTTAATGGTTCATAATCAATCGCCACAAATAAATTCTTTCTTTGCTCCACTTGACTATCATTTAAAATTTGCTGGAGCAGGGCTTGTAGCTGAGGTTCCCGCTTATATTTCAAAATTAGTTGATAATAATAACGGTTTTTCACGCGCGCTACGCCACTAGGAATCGGGCCTAAAATCCGACATTCCGAGCTGAGTGTTTGTTGTAGCTGTTGCGCAATCGCAAACATTTTGCGGGCGGCTACTTCTTCATCCGGGTGATTCGCCGTAATTTTTACAGTAAAATAAAATGGCGGATAGGCACTTTGATGCCGCAAAAACATTTCTTGTTGATAAAAGGTTTCATAGTCTTGTTCTTTGGCCAGTAAAATACTATGGTGCTCTGGATTAAAGGTTTGTACAATCACTTCCCCCGCTTTTTGGCCACGACCTGCCCGACCACTGACTTGGGTTAACAACTGAAAAGTCCGCTCGCTGGCCCGGAAATCGGGTAAATTCAATGCGGTGTCCGCATTTAATACCCCAACTAGCGTAATATTAGGAAAATCTAAGCCCTTAGCAATCATTTGGGTGCCCAGTAAAATATCGGCTTCTTGTTTTTCAAAGGCAGTTAAAATTTTCTCATGGGCGCCTTTTTTTCGGGTCGTATCGACATCCATCCGTAAAATGCGCGCACTAGGAAACAAGGCTTGCAATTCTTCTTCAACTTTTTGCGTGCCCGTGCCATAATAGCGAATTTTATCGCCCTGACATTCTGGGCAATGCCGGGGAATCTTTTCTTGATGACCACAGTAATGGCAACACATTTTTTTAATATCCATATGTAAGGTCAAGGAAATATCACAATTTGGACAAGGCAATACGTAACCGCAATCGCGACACATCACAAACGAAGAGTAACCACGCCGATTTAATAACAAAACAATTTGCTCTTTTTTCGCTAGACGATCTTGAATTTTCTCTTGTAATAAATGCGAAAAAGTACTCAAATTGTGTTGCTGAAATTCTTCTTTTAAATCCACCACGACCACGCTTGGTAATTGGGCATTGTGACTGGCGCGTTTCGTTAACCTTAACAATTCATAAAGTTTTTTTTGCGCTCTGGCTCTTGATTCTAAAGAAGGCGTCGCGCTCCCTAAAATAAGTGGACAATGGTGATACTGACTACGCCAAATGGCTAAATCTCGCGCGTGATAGCGGGGCGTTTCATCTTGTTTGTAGGATGTCTCATGTTCTTCATCAATAATAATGACGCCAATCTTTTGCAAGGGTGCAAAGACGGCCGAACGCGCGCCCACAACGACTTGGGCTTCTTGGCGCTCAATTTTACGCCATTCATCGTATTTTTCACCTTGAGAAAGTCCACTATGTAAAACCGCCACCGCTTTGCCAAAACGACTTTTAAAACGTTGAACCATTTGGGGGGTTAATGAAATTTCAGGAACTAACATCATCGCGGTTTTGCCTTGCCTTAATAACTCAGCAATGGTTTGCAAATAAACTTCCGTTTTCCCACTTCCAGTAATGCCTTCAAGTAAGAAAGTTGTCGCTTGTTGCGCTTGGCTAGCGGCTAAAATTTTTGTTACCGCCGTCGCTTGTTCCTCATTTAAAGCCCAGGATTGGGTTGGCGCAAAAGTTTGATTTTCAAAAGGATCGCGGTAAACCTCTTTTTCTTCATAAGTTAGCCAGCCTAACTTTAAGCCTTGATTCAACTGACTTGTATTTAAACCTTGCTCTTTGTAAAATTGAACGCTTTGACTGGGGTTGGCCGCTAACAAAGCCAGCAGTTGCCGTTGGCGAGGCGCGTTGGGGTGTATTGTCTTTTCAATCGCTCCTTTGTTTTCTGCCCTTATTTGACTTTTGACGTAACGAAGCGTTTTTTTACGGCCTTTTTCTTTGACTAAATATTGCAGTTCCACCACGTTTTCTTCCCGCAGTTT
>CAYNOA010000084.1:0-3726 GCA_964398695.1 uncultured Enterococcus sp.
TTAGTCCTTGGTTTCATCACTTTTGTTCGAATATAACCGCACAAGTAAAGAAAAACCCCAAAAAAATCCTTTTTTATGGTTTGTTTTACGTTCTTTTCTTAGGGACTTTTTTTTATTTACTGCTTTTTTTCCGGCCATCGATTCGTCAATCACAAATCGATACTTTAATTTTTCAACAAAATGAAGTTAAATCACTTGAACCAATTTCTTATAATCAATTGGATTCAACTGTAAATTCAACCAAAGCAATTTCGGTCCTATTGGCCAATCCTGCAACTGAAAATTATCAAAAAATGATCAGCATTTTAAATGAACAAGAAAAAGAGCTTAATCGAAAAATCTATTTCTATCCGTTAATTTATACGAATACGGTTCTATTTGAACAGTACCAAATCAATCCAGATGAAGTCACTTTTATTTTCTTTGAAGGAGGGATCGAAAAGAATCGTTTGGTTTTTGATGCTTTAGAACAAGCCAAGACCACGTTTATTCCTGAGTTAAATCGTTTGCCAATGTGGAATCTTAAAAATGACGTCGAAACCAACAAAAATTCTGATTGACATCAAGCGTGAACTAAGGTAAGCTAACATCAATTAAACGAAGGAGGAGTAAACATGAACCAATTACGATTTACGGCAGCTATTCAAAAATCATGGCAATCTTGGCGTAGATGAGTTGTATTCGTGGGTACTTTTTCCATAGATACAACTTTTTAGAGTGTTTTCTAAACAGTGTATCTATGTCGGATTTTATTAAAATTTCTCCCGCATAGACAAATCTATGCGGTTTTTTGTTGACTAGCAACAGCCGTACCACTGGATACGACTGTTGCTATTTCTTTATAAAAAATCAAAAAAAGGGGCGTAAAAAAATGAAAAACATGGGACTTCGTTTGACCGTTATTGGGCTTGCACTGGTTTTGTTATTTGGGTTTGTTACAGGAAACAAAGAAAATAATCCGACCTTATCTAGCAAGGAGCAAGTAACCTATAAAGTGGGAATTTTACAATTTGTTAGCCATCCAGCACTCGATGAAATTAAAGAGGGAGTGCTCGTCGGTTTAAAAAATGAAGGCTTAATCGAAAGTGAAAATTTGGAGGTTTTCTTTCAAAATGGGCAAGCCGATCAAAGTAAATTAGCGACGATGAGTCAACAATTGGTCAATCAAAAATCGCAAGCTTTAATTGGCATTGCGACACCTGCGGCACAAGCACTAGCCAATGAAACAAAAGATATTCCCGTTATTTTAGGAGCAGTAACCGATCCAGTTGGCGCTGGACTAGTAAAAGATTTGGAAGAACCTGGTGGAAATATTACTGGTGTTTCTGATAAGGCACCGGTATTTGAACAAATTCAATTAGCGACTGAATTATTGCCAAAAGTCAAAACGATGGGGGTTTTATACTCATCTGCCGAAGATAATTCAAAATATCAAGTGGCTGAGGCGAAAGAGGCAGCTAAGCGTTTAGGTTTAGAAGCAAAGGAATATGCGGTTCCTTCAACGAATAACATTAGTCAAATTGTCCAAGTAATGGGGCAAGCCGTTGATTTTATTTATATTCCTTTAGATAATACCATTGCCAACGCGATGCCTTCGGTGGTGAATGAAGCAAATAAATTGAATTTACCAATTATTCCAGCGGTCGATACGATGGTAGCTGAAGGTGGTTTGGCAACGATTAGTATTAATCAATTTGATATGGGGGTCAAAATCGGCGAGATGACCGCAAAAATTGTGAAAGGTGAAGCCCAAACACAAAATACCCCTATTTATACCTTTAAAGAAGGGGATACAATCATTAATTTAGCACAAGCTGAAAAATTAGGGGTTCAAATCCCAGAAGCAATGAAAGAAAAAGCAAAAAATGTAGGAGGCGAAGAGAAATGATTTATTCATCGATTGGACAAGGGTTGTTATGGAGTGTTCTAGGTTTAGGGTTATTTATGACTTATCGCATATTAAACTTCCCTGACATGACCGCAGAAGGCTCTTTTCCTTTAGGTGGGGCTGTTTGTGTCGCTGCCATTGTTGCAGGAGTACATCCCGTTCTAGCAACTTTTTTAGCGATTGGAGCGGGAATGCTGGCCGGACTTGTGACAGGTTTGCTTTATACGAAAGGCAAAATTCCAGTGATTTTAGCCGGGATTCTTGTGATGTCTTCTTTAAATGCGGTGATGCTTTATATTATGAAAACACCTAATTTATCTTTATTGCATCAATCAAATTTACTTGGTTATCTTAGTCAAAGTTTTGTGCCAAAATATTTTGATACGATTTTACTTGGTTTACTGGCGACAAGTATCATTATTTTTTTCTTGTACTTCTTTTTTCATACCGATTACGGCCAAGCTTATATCGCAACAGGTGACAATGAAAATATGGCACGTTCATTAGGAATCGCGACCGATAAAATGAAAGTTGTTGGTTTGGTCCTTTCAAATGGCGTGATTGCTTTGAGTGGGGCTTTGATTGCTCAAAGCGATGGCTATGCGGATGTGAACAAAGGGGTTGGTGTGATTGTCATTGGTTTGGCTTCGATTATTATCGGTGAAGTCATCTATGGCGAACTGACTTTCTTTGAACGACTTTTAGCCATTGTTGTTGGAAGCGTCATTTACCAATTATTAATTTTACTCGTCATTCGTTTAGGTTTTGATACAACGTACTTGAAACTCTTTTCTGCGATTGTTTTAGCGATTTGTTTATTAATTCCACAATTAAAAGAAAAATTCCAATTAAAAACGGGTTTAGAAAAGGAGGTCTAAGCGATGGCAATCTTTGAAATTAAAAAAGCAACGAAAATGATTCAAAATGGACCAAAAGAGCAAAAAATCTTGTTAAACCAGTTGGATTTGACGATTAATCAAGGTGACTTTATTACCGTTTTAGGTGGAAATGGTGCCGGAAAAAGCACACTCTTTAATACTATTTCAGGCGCTTTACCTTTAACTAGTGGCCAAATGCTATTGGAAGGAAAAGACGTGACGCAACTCGCAGAAGAAAAACGCGCCCGTTTTATTGCTCGAGTCTTTCAAGACCCCAAAATGGGCACTGCCCCGCGGATGACCGTGGCAGAGAACTTACTTTTAGCGCAACAAAGAGGCGAAAAGCGTAAACTTATTTTTCGTCAGTTAAAACAGCAAAAAGCTTATTTTTATACACTCTGTCAAAGTATCGGTAATGGTTTGGAAAACCACTTGGACACGCCAACGGGGCATCTTTCAGGCGGACAACGCCAAGCCTTAAGTCTTCTAATGGCGACGATCAAATCGCCCCAACTATTGTTACTTGATGAACATACAGCTGCTTTAGATCCCAAAACAGCTAAACAATTGATGGAAATCACCAATCAACGGATTAGCGAGCAGAACTTGACTTGCTTAATGATTACGCATCGAATGGAAGACGCTTTAAAATATGGTAATCGGCTAATTTTACTCCAAAAAGGTGAAATTATTAAGGATTTAAGTCAAGCAGAAAAAGAAAAATTGACCTTATCTGACCTCTTACATTTCTTTGAAGAAACAATTTTTTAAAAAATAATGAGAAAACAGTTGACATTTTCTAACCGAAAACATATACTAAATTCAATCTTAAATCAGTTTGGAGCGATTCACATGAAAAAAAGACATCAATCACAACTGAATAATTACTACTTTAGCTATTTTAGATAGGCCTGTATTCATAAACATGGATACAGACGACCTTGTTTGTATCTATGATGG
>CAYNOA010000084.1:3736-7737 GCA_964398695.1 uncultured Enterococcus sp.
TAGAGAGACTTTTTACGCAACTCAGCCGCCGTAGATGAATGAATCTATAGTGGCTTTTTATATTTTATTATACTTTTTTGTATATAAGATGTTCACTGTAGATTACTATTTTTACAGTGGCCATCTTTTTTTGTTTGGTAGAGGAGGAATTTAATGGGAAATAAAATTACTGGTCAAACGCAACTCGCCGGATTAATTGCTCATCCAGCAAAACATAGCATTTCACCAAAGATGCACAACATTGCCTTTACGCATAATCAAATCAATGCTTGTTATTTGGCGTTTGATGTTTTACCAGAAAATTTAAAAAGCAGTATTGAAGGCCTTCGTAGTCTGAATTTAATCGGAGTCAATTTATCGATGCCACATAAGCAAGCGGTCATTCCACTCCTTGATGAACTTTCTCAAGAAGCTCAACTGATTGGTGCGGTCAACACGATTGTGAATCAAGAAGGTCGACTCATTGGCTATAATACAGATGGCGTTGGTTTTATTCAAAGTTTAAAAGAAGAAGCAATTGATATCGCAGGTAAAAAGATGGTTCTTTTAGGTACTGGTGGGGCCGCAACTGCCATTATGTGTCAAGCAGCTCTAGATGGAGTAGCGTCCATCGCCCTCATTAGCCGATATGGCGAGAACTATGAAAAAGCGAAACAAAAAATAGCAGTACTCCACGAGCAAACAACTTGCCAAATTCAATTAATTACTTCAGAGGATGAAGAAAAGATCTCAACCGCTTGTCAGCAAGCCGACTTATTGGTCAATGCAACCAATGTTGGGATGGGAGAAACAAGTCAAGCTTTACCTTTTATCAGACATCAGGATTTAAGAGCGGATTTAATTGTTATTGATATTATTTATTACCCCAAAGAAACCTATTTATTAAAATCCGCCCGTGAAATCGGTGCAAAAACAATCAATGGTTTAGGTATGCTTATTCATCAAGGAGCGAAGTCTTTTGAATTATGGACAGGCAAGAAGATGCCAACTAATTTAATCAAAGAAATACTAGAAAAAAATTCAGAAAATTAAAAGAAAGAAGGAATCAAATATGATCGTTATTATGCAACCAGGAGCAACACAAAAACAAATTGAAAGAGTCGTAAAAAGAATTAAGGATAGTGGCTTAGATTACCAGTTAAATACCGGCAGTGAACAAGTTGTCATTGGTCTATTAGGTGATACTCGCGCGATGCAAGATATTGCTTTTCGTAGTTATGAAGGCGTAGATAAAGCGTTAAGAATCAGTAATACTTACAAATTAACTTCACGTGAATTTCATCCAGATAATACGATTGTCGATGTTGACGGCGTTAAAATTGGCGATGGTAGTTTTGTCACAATGGCGGGGCCTTGTTCGGTTGAAGGATTGGAACAAATTCGTGAGTCTGCTCGAATGGCCCAAGCCGGCGGAGCTAAAATTTTACGTGGCGGTGCTTTTAAACCAAGAACTTCCCCTTATGCTTTCCAAGGAATGGAAGAAGAAGGTTTGAAAATCATGCGCCAAGCCGCGGATGAATACGGTTTGAAAGTCATTACTGAAGTGATGGACGAAGCACACATTGATATGGTAGCCGAATACTCAGATATCATTCAAATTGGTGCAAGAAATATGCAAAACTTCCGCTTATTATCCGCTGTTGGGAAGACCGGTAAGCCAATTGGGTTAAAACGTGGCATTTCAGGTACGATTGATGAGTGGTTAAATGCGGCTGAATACATTGCTGTTGAAGAAAAAAGCCCGGTTATTTTTATCGAACGTGGGATTCGAACTTACGAAACAGCAACGCGGAATACTTTTGACTTAAGTGCGGTGCCAATTATCAAAAAATTAAGTCACTTTCCAATTATTGTTGACCCAAGTCATGGAACAGGCATTTGGGATTTAGTCACTCCTATGGCACGAGCGGGTGTGGCTGCAGGCGCGGATGGCATGATTGTTGAAATTCATCCCGATCCAGCAAATGCTTGGTCAGATGGGCCGCAATCATTAAATGAGAAAAACTACTTGTTAATGATGAGAGAAGTTGAAATTTTAGTGAAGGCGATGGCAGAAATTCGTCAGTTAGAAAAATAATTCGTAAAAGGAGTCTTTGAATGCATATTCAGTTAACAAATCACTCGTACGATATTTTGATTCAAAAAGGTGCCTTACAAACAGTTGGGCAATGGGTGAGTCAGCAGTGGGCCAAGCAAAAGGTGGCAATTATTACCGATACAAACGTGGCGCCACTTTATGCCGAACAAGTAAAAAAAAGTTTAGAAAGTCAAGATTTTCAGGTTTTTATTTATGTCGTCCCAGCAGGTGAGCAAAGTAAGTCTTTACAAGAAGCCGAAAAACTTTATCAAGCGTTAGCAGAAGATCAATTTAGTCGTAGCGATGGCCTGATTGCTTTAGGTGGTGGAGTAATTGGTGATTTAGCTGGGTTTGTTGCTTCAACCTTTATGCGTGGGTTACACTTCTTGCAAATCCCAACGACGCTACTGGCGCAAGTCGATTCGAGTATTGGCGGCAAAACAGCCGTCAATACGGCAGCGGCTAAAAACTTAGTCGGAACCTTTGCCCAACCTGATGGTGTTTTAATTGATCCAAAAGTTCTAAAAACATTGGATGAGCGAAGAATTCGTGAAGGAATTGCTGAAATCGTCAAATCAGGGGCGATTGCAGATGTAAAATTGTGGGAATTGCTTCAAGCTTTAAAAGATGAGTATGAATTAATTGAACAAGCTGAAATCATTATTCCACTAGCCTTGCAAGTGAAAAAACAAGTGGTTGAAGAAGACGAATTTGACAATGGTCGCCGCCTGACTTTAAATTTTGGTCATACGATTGGGCACGGGATTGAAAATACAGCCGGATATGGTGTTGTGAGTCATGGAGAAGCGGTTGCTATTGGGATGGTCATGATTAGCCAAGCAGCCGAAAATCAACAATTAATGCCTGCAGGAATCACAGATGAAATTCGCCAAATGCTTGAAAAATTTCACTTGCCTACTCAACTCGAAACAATCAAGCCAGCAGCCGTTTACCAAGCGATTACGCATGATAAAAAAACACGCGGTTCCAATATTAAAATTATTTTATTAGAAAAAATCGGGCAAGCGAAAATTGTCACGCTACCCGTAGAAGAAATCAAAAAATACATTCACTAAATGTTGATAAAGGAGAGTATTATATGCGTTATATTACAGCAGGAGAATCACATGGTCCAGAATTAACAGCAATTATTGAAGGCTTACCCGCCGGCTTGCCTTTAAGTGCCGAAGATATCAATTTTGAATTAGCTCGTCGTCAAACAGGTTACGGTCGCGGCGGTCGGATGTTGATTGAAACCGACCAAGTCCGAATTACTTCTGGTGTTCGTCACGGTAAGACTTTAGGCTCTCCAGTGACTTTAGTTGTTGAAAACAAAGATTGGAAAAACTGGACGACCGTGATGAGCATTGAAGAGGTAGAAGAAAAAGACCGTCATTTACGACGCTTAGCTCGTCCAAGACCCGGTCATGCGGATTTAGTTGGTGGGATGAAATACCACCATCGCGACTTACGTAATGTATTAGAGCGTTCTTCTGCCCGTGAAACAACGATGCGCGTGGCCATTGGTGGCATTGCTAAAAAATTATTAAAAGAATTGCAAATTGATGTTGCCGGTCATGTCACGATGCTTGGTGGCGTAAAAGCCGCCATTCCTGAAGGTTTAACAGTAAAAGAAATCCATGAAAAAGCCGAAGCTTCGGAAGTTCGTGTCTTGGATCCTTTGGTTGAGGAAGAAATTAAAGCTTTAATTGATCAAACAAAACGCAATGGTGACACAATCGGTGGCGTTGTGGAAGTTTTAGTTGGTGGTGTTCCTGCCGGTTTAGGTAGTTATGTTCAGTGGGATAAAAAGCTCGATGGCAAGCTTGCGCAAGCAATGGTTAGTATCAATGCCTTTAAAGGGGTCGAATTTGGTCTTGGCGGTGTCGGCGCCGCGTGTGTAGAAGCCTTGGCCAGAGGCGGA
>CAYNOA010000085.1:0-7716 GCA_964398695.1 uncultured Enterococcus sp.
TTTTATTTTGGTTGTTGTTTAGGTTCATTCTTAACCGTAGTTGCCAGTCGCTTACCGCTAGGAGAAGATTTTATATTTTCTCGTTCTACTTGTCATCATTGCAAAAAGAAATTGGCTTTTTATGAATTAATTCCGCTTTTTTCGATTTTAAGTCAAAGATTTCGCTGTCGAACTTGTCAGAAAAAAATCCCCTTTCTTTATTTTAGTGCCGAACTCATTTATGGTGGCTTGTTTTATTTGGCAAGTAACCAACCTTTTTTGGCCGATCAATGGCTTTTCTTTTTTTGGTTGACGATGGCCTATTTACTGGCTTTAACTGATTATTTCTATCTCACGGTAGAGCCTAAAATTTTATATCCTTTTACACTGCTTTTATGGCTGACCGCCTTTTATTTCCAAAAACCTTTTTATTATACGACCCTCATTTTACTGCTGTTTTTTACGATCAGTGTTTATTTTTTCTTTTTTGAGTCATTTGGTTTAGGGGATTGTCTGTTACTACTCGCTTGGGGTCCATGGTTATCTTTAACTTCGCTCGCTTTTTTACTTGCTTGTGCCAGTTGTTCGGCTTTATTACTTGTTGGGCTTAAAAAAATAAGCCAAAAAGACGTGCCGCAACAAATTCCTTTTGTGCCCTATTTAAGTTTTGGCCTCGTAATGGTCTTGTTCTTTTTGTAAATAAGCCCAAAAAAAGCTGATGAGATTTTCTCATCAGCTTTTGCTTTATTCATTCTAATTACATACGGACAGCAAAGCTTGGTGCATAGTAGCTAACTGAACCAACTTTAACGGACTCGCCTGGTTGTGGTGCATGGATGTATTGACCGCCACCTAAAGCAATCGCTACGTGATAAGTCCCGCCTGGTGATCCCCAGAAGTATAAATCGCCTGCTTGCGCTTCACCAACTGAGATTTTTGCGCCGGCATTTTCTTGAGGTACTGTCCAACCGCCGATTTCACGGCCAGTTGCTTGACGGAAAACATAACTAGTAAAACCAGAACAGTCAAAGGTCTCTGGTCCTTTTGCTCCCCAAACATATGGTTTGCCAATGTGTTTGTAAGCTTCCGCAATAACTGCTGAACTATTGCCCGATGGTGCTGGTGCTGGCGTTGGTGCCGGTACACTTGGAGCTGGCGCACTTGGGGCTGGCGTACTTGGAGCTGGAGCCGTCGGAGCTGTAATACTTGGTGTTGAATTACTTGTACTATTATTTGTAGTACTATTGCTAGTGCTGTTATTTGTAGTACTATTTGCAGTACTATTGCTTGTTGTATTATTTGTTGTATTGCTTGAACTATTTGTTGTCGCTTGTGTTTGCGCTTGAGCTTGAGCCTGCGCTTGTGCTTGAGCTGCGGCTGCTTGAGCGGCTGCGGCTAAGCGTTCTTCTTCCGCAATTCGTGCGCGTTCTGCTTCGGCTGCTGCTTTTTGCGCTTGAAGTGTTTCTTTTTCGCCTTCTTTTGAAGATTCTTGAATCGCTAAATCAGCTTTTAAGACTGCTAGTTCCGCTTGACTGCTTTCAATTTCACCTTTTTGTGCTTCTAAAGCCACTTGGTTTTCTTGAATTTCTGCCATTTTCGCTTCATTTTCAGCTGTTTTATCCTCAACTGCTTGTTTATCAAGTTTTTGTTGCGTCACTAAATCATTGTTCGCATTCACAATTGTTGACATTGCTTGTACACGGCCAATGGCATCTGTTAATGAATCAGCATTTAAAACAGCGTCAATTAAAGTCGTTTGGCTACCGTTAACTTGTACGTCACGTGCTTGATTACGAATCGCTTCTTCACGACGCTCAATCCGAACTTCTAAATCCGCAATTTCTTGTTTTAATTGTTCTGTTTCTTCGTTTAATTTTGCTTGTTTTGTTAGTAAAGTTTGGGCTTGTGTATTAATCCCAGCAATTTGTGTTTCTAATGAACTAATTTGTGATTGTAAGCTCGCTTGTTGTGATTTTAATTCATTGATTTCTTTGTTTTTTTGTTCGATCTTTTGATCAAAGTTATCCGCTAAAGCAATGCTTGGAGCACTCACTGCAGTAAAAACTAATGAACACGCTAGTAGTGACGACACGATACGCTTCTTCAAATTTGCTTCCTCCGACTTAGTTACTGTTTTATATGATTCTTAATAAAGTTTAAAATTTCTTAATTAATTTTAACAACAAAATGATTGTAACATAGCCTTATGACATTTAGATAAAAGAAATGTTACAAATACGTTTCAAATTAACACCGTTTTCTTACTTATTTGACGACAGGTGTCATTTTGTTTAAAAGCGCTTCCTTTCGCTCTATGAAAAGGCAGTAAGCCTTTCTAATTAACGAATGAATTTTATAGAAAGCGTTTACTTGAGCGGATTATAATTCAGTAACCAGCGTTTTTATGACATATATATTTCAAGCTTTCACCTAAACTATAACAAGTCATCAACAGCCAACTTCGTAAACATTAAGCGAATTAGCCCATCTTTTTCTAACTGGGTCTCATATAAAATACCAATTTTGCCGGTTTTTAGTCTGGTCATGGAGGAATAAATAAAGGAGCCTGACGCAATTTCTTTTTCAATTGGCCATGTTTGTCCTTCATCTAAACTGATTCGTAAAAGGCCATCTTCTCTTTTTGTTGTTGAATTAGGCCCTAGAAATAACAAGGCAGCTTGACCTGTGGGTGACACATCCGGGTATTTCAACAAGCTAAATTGACAAACTGGATTGACTAGAGCTGGAACAAACGTTAACGCTTGCCAAGTCTTTCCGCCATCGAGACTTTCGGCTTTTGCCACACAACCTTGCTCAAAATGGTTGCGCATATAAACGACTAGCGTCCCGTCTTCTTTTTCAAATAGTTGCGATTCGGTGAGTTCATAACGCTTCAGTTCTTGTCCGAGACTTGCCGCTGAAATCGCTTTTAATTCAATCGGTCGTTGATCATTCGGGGACGCGCCACGTTGCCAGGTCTTTCCGTGATTATCACTATAGATAACACTGCATGAAAAAAAGCCCGCGCGGTTCATAAAATAAATTGGGAAAAGTAAACGTCCTTGGTGAACCCCTTTGGTGAGTTGAATACCGATACCGGGGCCTGCCCCAATAAAGCTCATCCATTCTTCTTTCACTTGTAAGTTTAAATCAATTGGTTTAGACCAAGTCGCGCCTTCGTCATCACTATAAATTAATTGCAAATAACTCGTGGGTGTTTCATAGAGGTAGCGCTCTTTTGTTTCGTCTAACTTATCATAAATCGAACCTAATTTTTCGCCATTTTTAAAAACTTGCCCTTTTTCGTTCACCGTATAATCGGTCAATGTTTCTTCATCTTTCGTGTAAACTTGCCCATCTTCTGCTAAAACATACGGGTATAGGTGGCGATTATACAAGATTTTACGTCCTTTTTCATCAAAGCCACGACCGGCCCAACTACTAAAAGCACCTACCCCACCTGGTGTATGGCAATAAAGTGACCAGATGCGCTGAGTGACTTCATCTTGTAATAAGGCACAATCAATTGCCGCTGGGCCATTTAAGCCCGGATTGCCAAAATACTCGACCGTTGTTTGATAATCTCCCCAAGTTGCACCTTCGTCGAAACTTCGTCGAATCATATTTTTGATTTCATTGGGGTTATCCCGTTGACTGACTAAACGGGCATCGCCGGCTGCAATGAGCGTGCCTTTTTTCGTTTGAATCAAAGCGGGAATCCGGAAGGCTTGCGAATTCGCTTCACCTGGTGAAAATAACGCTACTGGTTGAAATTCTGCTTTTAACAATTCATTCGCTCCTTTAATTTAAAAAAATAGAACTACCTATTTAGTGTACCAAATCTCCACTAAATAGATAGTTCTGCTTTAATTTTTCCAATAAATTTTCTTCAAAGGATAAAAGCTAATCCCTAAAAAGAAGATATTTAATAAAAGTGCTGGACCTAGTAAACGGGTAATAAAATAAGTCGGATCGATTGTAATTAAGTTAAACAACAGTTGAATGGCCACAATAACCACCTCAAAAACGGTCAAAAGAATCACGAAACCAAAGAATAAATTAAAATAATTGTCATATAAGGTCTTATGAAGCAAATACACAAACCAAATCACGAGTGGAAAAGCGACGGCATAAATACCTAATAAGCCAATAAAATATAAATCAAATAAGACGCCAATCGCAAGTGAAACTAAAATCATATAATATTTAGGTAAATAACGCGCCGCAAATAACATGGCTAGCAAGGTCAAATGGGCGCGCCAAATATATTCTTCTTGACTCGCGGCCAACAAAAAGCGAGTAATATGCGCGTCAATTAACATTAATATGAAAAAGAATAACGGGGATAGGCGTTTTTGATTCGCTAATTTCATTTTTCTACATCCCCTACTTCACGCTTAATGACCGTTACAATCGATAAATCTGACATTTGCGCATAAGGTTTAACGAAAACTTGACGCGTCAAACCAAATCGATCGGTGGTTTCCTTGAGTGTCACCCCAATTGGTAAATCAGCGGGTGAATTCCCACCTAAACCAGAAGTTTGGACGACTGCATCTGATTGAACGGTCGCGCCGGTTAGTTGTTCGACGACTAACACTTTATTTTCCGTGTCATATTGTTTGATAATCCCAAACGTTTCGCCGTTTTCCCCTGAAATTCGTACTGGAAACTGATTGCTATTTTGATTGCTTGACGTCAACAATTCGACTTTAGCCGAGGCCTGGTTGACTTCAATCACCCGGCCGATTAAACCTTTATTTGATAAAACAGCCATATTTACCTCAACTCCGTCACGAGAACCACGATCAATAATTAACATGTCTTGCCATGTATCGGGCGAACGTGAAATTACATTACTCGTAATTTTCTCATAATTTGTTAAGGTCGCTTGTAACCCTAGCTCCTCTTGCAAAGCCGCAATCTCTCTTGTTTGATTTGAATTTTGTTGCACCAAAGCATCATAGCGATCAATTTTTGCTTTTAAAACGGCATTTTCTTCATAAGTGACAAATAAATTTTCAACGGCATAAGCCCCGTTTGTTACCCAACGAACCGGCGCAGCAATCATTCGATCAACCAACGCGACGGTATCATTTATGACGGTTTGGGTAAAGCTAGTTTTTTGTGCAACGGAGCGACGAGCAATACTGACACTTAGAATCGTTACAACCACGATTGTTAAAATTAATGTAATAATTATATTTTTATTTGGATTAAATTTTTTCACCAAAGGCACCTCAACTGTTAGACTGATAGGTTAAATTGTACCACTAAATCATTCGAAACAAAAGAAAAGACCAGACTCTTAAGCTTTTTTTGAAGACTTTTTCAAAAAAAGAAAGGCCCGTCTTTTCTTTTAATCTTTCGATTGAATCACCGCCAGTAAGCCGTCTGAAAAAGACACCACGGCTTTTGAAGTTAAGAACTCATTACTTGCAAAAGCAGTTGGATAGGCCACCTGATGATTCGTTAACGTATATTTACTATTTGATAAGGTTAAATTCGCAACGGCCGTTAAACAACAATAAGCTAAATATTTCATTTCTGGTCTGGCTAAAATCGTATGCATTCCCGGCAGCAAAAAAGTTACATAATTTTGTCGGTCCCGTAAAGTAATTTGTGGACTAAAGGGACGAAAACGCTCTTCTAAAACTAACCATAAGTTAGCCAAAAAATGATCCATACGTCCACCTGTGACACCAATTAATTCAATTTTAGCTTCTGGATAACGCGTTAAAATAACCGATAGTGCCAATTGGGTATCCGTGTCGTCTTTTTCCGAGGGTGCCGTTATTGTTTCATTGGCATAATTAAAAACCGTCACCTTTTCTTCCGACGTTAGTGAATCAAAATCACCAATCGCTAAATTAAGCGGCAGGCCGGCTTCTTGCAAATAAAGACTGCCTCGATCAATTCCGACATAATAATGATAATCTGCTGTTATGTTCGGCCAATATTTTTTTTGACCTCCACCAACTAATAATATTTTCATCCATTTAACACTTCACGTAAAAGCGCGATAGATTGTGCGGGATCCTCGGCACCATAAATGTAGCTTCCCGCCACAAAGACATTTGCGCCGGCTTCTTTACAAAGTTTTGCCGTTTCTGGCACAATCCCACCATCAACTTGAATGTCATAGTGATAGCCATGTTTTTCTTTTAATTCTGCGAGTTTTTTAATTTTTTCGAGTGTTTCTTCAATAAAACTTTGCCCGCCAAAACCAGGATTGACGGTCATCACTAATACTTGATCGACCATACTTAAGACGTGCTTAACCGCACAGACCGGTGTGCCAGGATTTAAAACAACCTCGGTTTTTACGTTTTTTTCTTTAATTAATTGAATCGTTCGATGGACATGAGGATCTGCTTCTACATGCACCCCAATAATATCCGCACCCGCTTCAATAAACTCATTAATATAACGATCGGGTTGTGCAATCATTAAATGCACGTCTAGTGGTAATTTCGTGTGCGGACGAAGCGCCTTTACCACGTTTGGCCCAAAGGTAATATTTGGTACAAATTGACCGTCCATTACATCAATATGAATGTAATCGGCGCCTAGTTTCTCTACTAATTCAACGTCTCTTTGTAAATTGGCAAAATCTGCACTTAAAATAGATGGTGCTAATTTCATTTCATTCATCTCCTATTTTTTCTTTCGATAAATTGGCTTGCGATTTTCAATTTCTGTTAAAAATTGTAAATAATTCTCATATCTAGTTCGCGCAATCCCTTTTTTCTCAACGGCTTCCTTTACAGCACAATCGGGCTCATTTACATGCATACACTCTCTGAAACGACATTCATTGGCCACCTTTACAAATTCTGGGAATTGCTTTGGTAGTTCCCTTGCTTCAATTTCTAAAAAATCAATCGAACTAAAACCAGGTGTATCCGCGACGAGTCCACCCGCAATTGCGAGTAGTTCGACATGCCGAGTCGTGTGACGGCCTCGGCCTAATGCTTCTGAAATTTCACCTGTTTCTAAAGCTAAATCCGGCACAATTCGATTTAAAAGAGTCGATTTCCCCGCACCAGATTGTCCCATAAAGACCGTAATCTTTTGATCAAAATAGGCTTCAATTTCTCTTAATGAGTGACCGGTGTTGGTACCGACAATGACTGGATAGCCAATTGTTTCATAAACACTCTTTATTTCTGATACCATTTTAGTTTCTTCGAGCAAATCACTTTTCGTTAAGTAAATAATTGGGTAAATCGCTTCATATTCCAAAGTCACCAAAAATCGATCCAATAAATTATAAGAAAAATTGGGTTCGATCAAACTACTGACCACCACTCCTTGATCCACATTGGCGACGGCAGGACGAACCAGTTGATTTTTTCGAGGCAAGACCTCTAATAAATAACCGTCTGTTAAATTTGTACTTTCAAAAACAACTCGATCGCCCACTAACGGCGTGATTTTTCGTTTACGAAAATTACCACGAGCACGTGTTTGATAGACTTTTCTTTCGGACTCAATATAATAAAAGCCACTTAAGGCCTTTACAATTCTACCTTCCAACTGACTTCACCTCTTTTGCTCGTATTCTGTTCCATTGTACCATAGTTTTCAGTCGAAAATCGCTTAGAATTCAAGTGATTACTCCTCTTTTTTGCAAAAAAATAAGACAAACCTAGTTTAACTAAGTTTGTCTTATTTCATTCAATCGGGAAGACAGGATTCGAACCTGCGACCCCTTGGTCCCAAACCAAGTGCTCT
>CAYNOA010000086.1:0-7664 GCA_964398695.1 uncultured Enterococcus sp.
ATTGAAAAAGGGCAAAAATCAGCCGACGTCTTTTTAAAAGAAATTGAAAAAGACACGAAACGCTTAGTGGCAGAAATTAAAGACTCACAAGAAGAATACAAAGATTTCTCTTTAACCACTAAAATTTGCCCTGAATGTGGCGAAGCGCTACGAGAAAGAAGTACCAAAGACGGTAAAATCTATGTCTGCAGCAACAAAGAATGTAAGTACCGACGCCGCAAAGATCCTAAAATTTCAAATCGCCGTTGTTCACAATGCCATAAAAAAATGGAAATCATTGAAGGGAAAAACGGATCTTTCTTCAAGTGTAAATATTGTGGTATTAGCGAAAAAATGCTCGATAAAAAAGCGCAAAAGAAAAAAATGACCAAACACGAAGAACGCCGCCTCGTCAAAAAATACGCCCAAGCCGAAGAAGAACAAGAAAGCCCATTAGCACTCGCCCTAAAAGCCGCAATGGAAACCAAGGAGTAAAAAAAAGGCGTTATGCTCTGAGCAACTGGAAGTCCATCCGTTCAAGCGGTTTTTTCGCTTGGGCGGATGGAGTGAAGTTGCCGAAAGAGCAGCCTTTTTTCACCCGCAAACCAAGGAGTAAAAAAAGGCGCTAGCGTCAAAATCAGTCTTTCAACCGTCAAAATTTCACTTGTTTACCGAATCACTGGACAATTGTTTTCTTCTGTAGCAAAATAAATAGATAAAGCATAGGAGAAAGTAATAAGGAGGGTTTTTTGATGAACGGATTAACGATGCCAAAAGGGTTCCTGTGGGGCAGTGCTTCGGCTGCTTATCAAATTGAAGGCGCCCATGATAAAGACGGCAAGGGTGTTTCAAACTGGGATGAGTTTGTCCAAATTCCAGGAAAAACGTTTGAAGGGACAACTGGTGACGTAGCCGTCGACCATTATAATCGTTTTAAAGAAGATATTGCACTCATGGCAGAAATGGGTTTGAAAACTTATCGATTCTCGATTGCTTGGACCCGGATTTTCCCAGCAGGAAAAGGTGCCGTGAATGAGGCTGGTGTGGCGTTTTACGAAGCCATTATTGACGAATGCTTGAAGCATGGCATTGAGCCAATGGTGACCCTTTACCATTGGGATTTGCCACAAAGCTTAGAAAGGGATTACGGCGGTTGGGAAAGTCCTGAAATTATTGAGGATTTTGTCAATTATGCAAAATATTTATTTAAAGCCTACAAAGGAAAAGTCAAATACTGGATTACGATTAACGAACAAAATATCTTTACCAATTTTGGCTGGATGACCGCCATGCATCCCCCTGGTAAATTTAATGAAGAAGCGCTTTATTATAAAGTCAATCACCATGTCTTTTTATCCCACGCCAAAGCGGTGCTTGCTTTTAAAAAAATAATACCTGACGGAAAAATTGGCGCCAGTTTTGCCTATGGTCCAAGTTATGCGCTTGATTGCCAACCGAAAAATGCGATGGCTAAAATTGACTACGATAACTTAAAAAATTATTGGTGGCTCGATGTCTATGCGTATGGCCGCTACCCAAAAAACGCCTATAATTATTTAGTCAAACAAGGCGTTGCACCAATTGTCACGGAAACGGAGCAAGCAATTTTAAAAGAAGCGGCTCGCTTAATTGACTTTATGGGGGTCAATTACTATCAAAGTACTGTGGTGGAATATAACCCAATGGATGGTGTCACACCGTTTGGTGAAATGAATACAACTGGTAAAAAAGGGACCGGCCAAGTCACCGGCTTACCAGGGGTTTACAAAAACCCAAGTAATCCTTATCTTGAAACAACCGATTGGGATTGGGTAATTGATCCCGCCGGATTACGTTATGCTTGTAAAGAAATTACAAGCCGTTATGATTTACCAATCGTGATTTCAGAAAATGGGTTAGGTGCCTTTGACCAAAAAACAGCCGATAATCAAATTCATGACGACTATCGGATTGCTTATTTAAATGCGCACTTAAAAGAACTACTAAGAGCCGTCGATGAAGGCTGTGAAGTTTGGGCCTATTGTACTTGGTCTTTTACCGATTTATTGAGTTGGTTAAATGGCTATCAAAAACGTTATGGTTTTGTTTATGTCGACCGAGATGAACGTGGCGGGAGCTTAAAGCGCTATAAAAAAGATAGTTTTCATTGGTATCAAGAAGTCATCGCAACCGATGGGGCGACAGTAAAATAAAAAAAAGCTCAAGTTGTTCACGATAAAAAGTGAACACTTGAGCTTTTTTGATTAATAACGTGATTTTGGCACAATGCGTGCTCCAAATGGCGCAATTGCTAGACGCGCAAGTTTAAAAGACTGTTGAGCAAAGGGAATTCCAATAATCGTAATCGTGAGGAGTAAACCGCTAAGGATATGTCCCAAAGCAATCGGCAAGCCACTCACGATTAACCAAATAATATTAACAAGGAAAGAAGTTGTTGAAGTGCTGTAGACGATTTCTTTTCCAAATGGCCACATGCTCAAAGAAGCAAACTTGAAACATTGAAGACCAATCGGAATGCCAACAATCGTCACACACCACAAGCAGCCCGCTAAAAACCAAGAGACTCCTCCGATGAACCCACCCAAGAGAAACCAGATTAAATTACCTAAAAAAGTCATTTTTTACACCTACTTCATTTCATTTTGTTAACACTAGTTTACCGCATTGAAGCCAAAAGAAAAAGCCGCAATGCTTTTGGCATTACGACTTTTTCGCGGGGGATACAAATAAGGAAAATGTATAGGTAATCTAACAAGAAATGGCGGGGGCAAATCCACTCACTCTTGTAGACGAACTATTAAGCTTAAGGTAATTTAATAACCAATTCAGATTCTTTATCAAAGAATTGGCCTTTGTTTAAGTTAAAGGCTAAGTCAACCATATCACCTGGTTTGTGAACGTCACGCGCATCAACTTTAGAGATAAACTCAGTTGTACCAATCTTAGTATAAAGCATTGTTTCCGCACCTAGTAACTCTGAAACGACGATTTCTGCATGAACCGTAGCTTCTGGTGAAGCATCAAGCACAATTTGCTCTGTATGAATGTCTTCTGGACGGATACCGAAAACTAACTCTTTGCCTTCATAACCTTTTTCAACTAAGACTTTGTTACGGCCTTCAGGAATGCGTAATTTTAAACCATGTCCATCGGTAATAACGCCGTTGTTTAAAGTAACATTGAAGAAGTTCATCGCAGGAGAACCGATAAAACCAGCCACGAAGATATTGTTTGGTGAGTTATAAACTTCTTTTGGTGTACCGATTTGTTGAACAAAACCATCTTTCATGATAACAATACGGTCAGCCATGGTCATCGCTTCTGTTTGGTCATGGGTTACGTAGATGGTGGTTGTTTCTAAACGACGGTGTAATTTCGCGATTTCTGCACGCATCGCTACACGTAATTTTGCATCTAAGTTTGATAAAGGCTCATCCATTAAGAAGACTTTTGCATCACGAACGATCGCACGACCTAAAGCCACACGTTGACGTTGTCCACCAGATAAAGCAGCCGGTTTACGCTCTAAGTATTCTGTTAAACCTAAAATTTCAGCAGCATTTTCAACACGTGTTTTGATTTCAGCTTTATCGTATTTACGCAATTTCAAACCAAAAGCCATGTTATCATAAACAGTCATATGTGGGTATAAAGCGTAGTTTTGGAAAACCATCGCGATGTCACGATCTTTTGGAGCAACGTCGTTTACGACGCGATCGCCAATTGATAATTCTCCTTCAGAGATATCTTCAAGACCCGCAATCATACGTAAAGTTGTTGATTTTCCACAACCAGAAGGTCCAACGAAAACGATGAATTCGCGGTCTGCGATATCTAAGTTAAAGTCTGTTACTGAATAAAAGTCGTTATTATCGTATTTTTTGTGTATGTGTTTTAAAGCCATTTCTACCATTGTCTAATTCCTTCTTTCGATATGTTATTTACACACTTACTATAAATGAAAACGGTTTAATCTCGCAATGGAAAGGTGCACAAGAAAAAACTGTTTTTTTGTGCACCTTGTTAAAAATTATTTTTTAAAGGTTGAAATGAGTAGATAAGTTAAAAATAAATCATTCATACTCTTTAAATTGCATTGGGTTTGTTGCTGAAATTTATCCAACTTATATTGCAGTGTGTTGCGATGCATAAACAAATCTTTGGCCGTGGAACTAATATTCCCTTGGTTTTTCCACAAAGCTTGAATGATTTCAGTCAAATCCTCTTCTTCATTAAACCAATTTTGATAAAGCGTCCGCATTAAATAAGAATTTTTAACAGATTCTTCGGCAAAATAATTCAAGCTCGTTGAGGAAAGATTGTAGCATTTCTCATGGTTCGAACGTTGGAGCTCATAATGGAACAATTGTTTTTCTTCTGCTAACACCCGGGTAAAATCTTCCGCATAAGGGAAAAACGCGCCAACAAAAAGCCGCGTATACGTATTAAAATCGCCATCTAACGCTAAAAACACCCCAGCTAAATCCTCTGCCGTCAAAGAATCTTCATGGTAGGCTTCGATAATTAAACCATAGGTGTCGTTAACGAAGAAATGATCGACGAGTTGGGGGAAAATATTGGTCAACTCCAGATTCCAATCATTGGCAGTGGCTTCATCAAGCGCGCTGAATTCCACTTGAATGATTCGAAAACGCCCAGCCATTACTGGGGCATTTTGGTGTTGGAAAAGGGCCTCATACCAGACGTGATTTTCAATATTTTGGCCGATTTTTTTCGGTTTTAAAAAGGTTTTTAATAATTGGCGCTCGCTTTTTGCAAGGTTGTCAAGCGGTACCCACAAAAAATCATGCCCCTCCTCAAAAACAAAATAGTTGGGGTTTTTGGTTGCATGGGCTTGTTTAATTGCAGCTGGATAAATTTGTTGTAAAGTTTGGATATCCATGAAAATCTCCTTTTTCTAAACTTGAGTTGTTGCCTTTATTGTAACGAAAGAAATGATTTTCGTATACCTTGATTCACCGTAATTGAAAAAAAAGCGACAAATCGATTGACAAATGCGTCGATTCGATGTATTGTTTAAAACAAGTTCATATAATGACATCGAAAAGAAGAGTAGTTTTTACTTTTATGGTTAGAGAGTCTCTGGTTGGTGCAAAGAGATCATGAAGTGAAGATGAAACACATCTTGGAGTCGATTTTTTGAAAACAAAGTAGGAAAATCCGGGTGAGCCCGTTATAGCGACAGTCATTAATTGCGATGACTTACGAAGATTTACTTTGTGAAGAGTAAATAAAAAAAGGTGGAACCACGTAACTTACGTCCTTTAGTCTGACTGACTAAGGGACTTTTTTGTTTTTAAGTAGGAGAGGCCTTCCTTTTTTTCGTAAAGTATGCTTAAAGGACTGAATGAGGTTTTCTTTTGTAAAAAAGAAAACGAAGAAGAGGTGGCACCACGTAAATTACGTCCTCTGGATAAAATCCAGGGGCTTTTTTTGTACAATTTTTTAAGGAGGTTTATTATGAGTTATTTAACCGGTGTATTTCCCCAATTATTAGAAGGCGCCAAAATTACTTTACAATTATTTAGTTTTACTTTACTAGGGTCCATTCCGTTAGGCATTGTCTTTGCCTTTGCTTTGGTTACCCACTTTAAACCCATTCGTTGGCTGACCCAAGGCTATGTTTGGTTAATGCGCGGCACGCCTTTGTTGCTGCAATTAATCTTTGTGTTTTATGGTTTGCCGATTTTAGGGATCGTCTTTGATCGTTTTGAGGCGGCTTTAATCGCCTTTATTTTAAACTATGCAGCCTATTTTGCTGAAATTTTTCGTGGGGGCATTCAAGCCATTCCTAAAGGTCAATATGAAGCCGCACAAGTATTACGCTTAAGTAAGAGTCAAACGATTCTAAAAATTATCATCCCGCAAGTTTTTAAGATGACCTTGCCTTCGGTGGGAAATGAAGTCATTAGTCTAGTCAAAGACACCTCGTTAATTTATATTTTAGGCTTATCTGACGTAATGCGGATGGGGAAAATTGCGATGGAACGCGATGCGACGCTCCTGCCCTTAGTTGGGGTGGGCCTCATCTATTTAGTTTTAACCGGTGTTTTTACGGTCTTACTTAAAAAAATTGAACAACACTACAATTATTATCGTTAGGAGGGGAAATACATGTTACAAATCAAAGGATTAAGCAAAGCGTTTGGCAAAAAACAAGTCATCAGTCAACTTGATTTAGACATTCCAACTGGCAGTATTTTGACCGTTGTTGGCCCTTCTGGTGGCGGAAAAACCACTTTCTTACGCATTTTAGCTGGGCTAGAAACAGCTGATGCGGGGACCTTTTCTTTAGATGGGCAAGATTTTTCACCAAAAGACTTAAAAGAACATGAGCAAGTCGTTGGCGTGGTCTTTCAAGATTTTCAATTATTTCCGCATTTAAGTGTTTTTGAAAATATTACACTTGCACCCAAGCTTGTTTTAAAAGAAACGAAAGAAGTTTACACTAAAAAAGCCGAAGCCTTAGCTCAGCAATTAGGGATTACCGAGCTGTTAGCTAGTTACCCCTATCAACTATCGGGTGGGCAAAAACAGCGAGTGGCATTGGCACGCGCGATGGCAATGGAGCCCAAAGTATTAGCTTACGATGAGCCGACGAGTGCTTTAGATCCAGCCTTACGGCAACAAGTCGAAGAGATGATTTTAAGTTTGAAAAAACAAGGAGTTACGCAAATCGTGGTCACCCATGATTTAGCTTTTGCCAAAAATATTGCGGATAATTTATTAGAAGTTGCCCCAAACAAATAGGAGGAAAATGAAATGAAAAAACAAATTGGTTTATGGTTAATGGTAGTTGCGACACTTGGTTTAGCTGCTTGTGGTAAGCAGTCAGACGAAGGAACAGGTAAAGCGATTGAAAGTGCGGCAGACAAAGCACAAGTCGTGGTTGGCTTAGATGATACCTTTGTACCGATGGGTTTTCGTGATGAAGCAGGCAAGTTAACTGGTTTTGATATTGAATTAGCTGAAGCCGTGTTTGCTTTAAGTGACACGAAAGTGAAATTTCAACCCATCGATTGGTCAATGAAAGAAACGGAATTAGCGAATGGAACCATTGATATGATTTGGAATGGCTACACGAAAACAGCTGAACGCGAGAAAAAAGTGTTATTTACCAATACTTATATGAAGAACTTACAAGTACTCGTGACACCAAAAGCTAGCGGCATCACTAGTTTTGAACAAATGGCGGGGAAAGTTTTAGGCGCCCAAGAAGGCTCTTCAGGTTATGCCACGTTTAATGAACAACCTGACGTTTTAAAAGACCTCGTCAAAGATAATGATGCGACTTTATATGCTAGTTTTAATGAAGCTTTTATTGATTTAGAAAATAAACGGATTGATGGTCTCTTAATCGACCGCGTTTATGCTGAATATTACTTAACTCAAGCGAATAAATTGGATCAATTTAACGTGATTGATAGCCCCTTTGCAACGGAAGATTTTGCAGTCGGGGTGCGTAAAGATGATCAAGCACTGGCTGATAAAATTAACGCTGCTTTTAAAACCCTCCAAGAAAACGGAACGTTTGCGGAAATCTCAACCAAATGGTTTGGTGAAGACGTGACCCCAACAAATTAAAGAAAAAAAGAGAAAGGCACACCTGCGAGGCTGCTGAAAAAGTTAAATAACTATGGCTACATAAAACGAAATTCGTTTTA
>CAYNOA010000087.1:0-7627 GCA_964398695.1 uncultured Enterococcus sp.
GGACTGTAAATCCGTTCCTTAGGGTTCAGTGGTTCGAATCCACTTTCCTCCATTTTTTTAATTTTAATAGGGGTATAGTTTAAAGGTAGAACAACGGTCTCCAAAACCGTTGGTGTGGGTTCAATTCCTGCTACCCCTGCCATGGCGATTGTGGCGAAGTGGTTAACGCACCGGATTGTGGCTCCGGCATTCGTGGGTTCGATTCCCATCATTCGCCTTTTTTTATTGGGGTATAGCCAAGCGGTAAGGCAAGGGACTTTGACTCCCTCACGCGTTGGTTCGAATCCAGCTACCCCAGTTATTGTTTTATATTTGAATATAAGAAATAAGAGATTATAATCAGTTGTTAGAGGGAAAAACATCCTTTAATAAGTGGTTATCTTTTTATATTGTTATGTAAGCGGTTAATTTTATATTTCTTTTTTTAAAATTTCGTAGAAGCACCACGTTAGTTAGACGCTTGTGGAGGGTAGCTAGACTGTTCTACTTACTCCTAGGATATTGCTTCAATAATTAGAGTTTAAAGCCGTTATGGGGTAAAATTGAGTAAAGCCCGTTCTATCCTAGCGCCTGTTTTCGATTTATCAATCAATGGTGATTATTTTTATTCTTTAGGTGAAAAATGTCGATTTCTAAGAACATGAATTTATTACCAAGTGATGAATAAAAAATAGAAGAGGTGAAAAAAATTAACTGTGTAAACTTAGAATAGCATTTATGTGAGGTTAAAGTAGTTTGTTCACTTATAGAGCCATAATTGCTGTTTTAGGAATATGACTCTATAAGTGGATGATTTAGCGTTTGTTTGGCAAAGAAAAGCACCCTCATGCGTGAGAGATACTCAATCAATCATTTTCAAGAGCCCCCAAGAAGAAGTTAGGTGTGAAATCCTGTTTTTTCTTAATAAAATTATGAAAGCGATATTTTCTTTAATAGCGAAAAAATAAAGAAGTAGGCGATCAGCTACTTAAATGATTACTCTGAGCTAGCTAGAAATGAAGAACAGAGTGAAAGAAATGCTATATTTTCAATGAGGATTCATACTTGTTTTGATAGAAAAAACAAGTGTCAAAAGTTATTATTTTTTCAAATGGATGAACCGTTTTCGATTAGGTTTTTCTTGTTGACCTTGAAAATAATAATAGCGATAATACATCCATTGGCTTAAAATATCTTGCTGATAAAAGAGAACCAATTGATAAGAAAATGGGCTAAATGAAAATAGGAGGCACCAAAAAAATGAATAAAAAAAGTAAGCTTTCAGTGGCTGGGCTATTGGTAGCAATGGGCGTTGTTTATGGAGATATTGGGACAAGTCCGCTATATGTAATGAAAGCAATTGTGGAAGGAAATGGCGGGCTTTCAACGATGAATGAAACGTTTGTATTAGGAACGGTCTCGCTGATTTTTTGGACACTAACTTTACTAACAACAATTAAGTATGTATTTATCGCTTTAAATGCCGATAACCACGGTGAAGGGGGGATTTTTTCACTCTATACCTTAGTTCGAAAGCAAGGGAAATTTTTGATTATTCCGGCCATGATTGGTGGGGCAGCTTTGCTAGCTGATGGAGTTTTAACCCCAGCGGTAACGGTCACAACTGCCATTGAAGGGCTACGAGGGATACCCATTTTTTATGAGTCATTTGGGACGGATCAAAACATTATTGTCATTATTACCTTAGTCATTTTATTATTCTTATTTGGCTTGCAACGCTTTGGCACCGATTTTGTTGGGAAAGCATTTGGCCCGATTATGTTCTTTTGGTTTACTTTTTTAGGGGTTATGGGTTTACTTAATTTCAGTCAAGATTTAAGTGTCATTCGTGCTTTTAATCCAAGTTATGCCTTTGCCTTACTCACGAGTCCGAACAATCGTTTAGGTATTTTAATTTTAGGAAATATTTTCTTAGCAACAACAGGAGCAGAAGCGCTATACTCAGATATGGGTCATGTTGGTAAAAAAAGTATTCATGTAAGTTGGCCATACGTAAAAATTTGCTTATTATTAAACTATTTAGGTCAAGCTGCTTGGCTGATTCGAGCAATTCAAACGCCTGAAAAATTTAGTAAAGAAGGTTTAAATCCATTTTTTGAAATTTTACCAGAGGGTTGGATGATTTTTGGTGTCTTATTTGCCACAATTGCCGCAATTATTGCTTCTCAAGCCTTATTGTCCGGTTCCTTTACCCTTGTTTCAGAAGCAATTAAATTAAAATTATTACCAAGATTAAATATTTTATATCCAGGAGTATCGATTGGTCAAATGTACATTCCAGCGGTTAACTCGATTTTATGGCTGGCTTGTTCATTGGTTGTAATTACGTTTCGAACGTCATCGAAAATGGAAGCAGCTTATGGGCTTTCGATTACCGTGACGATGTTAATGACCACCTTCTTGTTGTATTTTTATTTAATTCAAACCAAACACAACAAATTGTTTTCACTAATGGTGACCTTATTCTTTGGTGTGATTGAATCGATATTTTTTATATCAAGTGCAGCCAAATTTTTCCATGGCGGCTTTGTTGCAGTCTTGATGGCTTTAATCATCTTATTTGTGATGGTTGTTTGGGAATGGAGTAATCTTATTCAAGAACGTGAATCGGAAGAAATCAGTTTGCGAGCGATGTTGCCACAATTGGCTGAATTGCATCAAGATCATACCATCCCTTTATTCCAAACGAACGTGGTGTTCTTAGTACCGAAATTAGAAGGCGATATGTTGGGCCGCCAATTTTTATATTCAATTTTAGACAAGCAACCAAAACGAGCGGAAGTCTATTGGTTTATCAACGTCGTGGTGACCGACGAACCTTTCACCAAAGAGTTTACAGTGGATACTATGGGCACTGATTTTATTGTGAAAGTAAAACTATTTTTAGGTTTTCGTGTCAACCAAGAGGTCAATGTTTATATCCGTCAAATTATTCACGATTTGATGAAAGATGGCCGCTTAGCAAAACAACCACAAAGGTATTCGATTATACCTGGACGGGAAGTTGGCGACTTTAAATTTGTTTTAATTGAAGAAGTGCTTTCTAATAATACCGAATTAACTTATTGGGAACGCCAAGTAATTAGTGCAAAACTATTTATTAAACGCCACGCGACAACGCCAGAAAAATGGTTTGGTCTGGAGTATAGTGAAACAAGACGAGAAAAAGTACCATTAGTCATTGGCAAGACAAAGAAAACACATTTAATTGAACGCGCGTAGTAAAATCACAAAAACGACGAAGAAAAATCAATTCTTCGTCGTTTTTATTAGTTTTCGCGGTATTCACGAATGGTATTGTTAATTTTAGTGATGCTATAGGGGGTAGGGTCGTCAAAGGTTGCTGATTGCTGAATATCTAAAGAATCGGCAAACATTTGCTCATACTCAGCAATGGTCAGTACTTGCCGTTGCTTTAACAACATTTGGTGTTGATCTGCATTTAAAGCCGCTTGGTAGCCGGGGACCAGTCTGCCACTAAAAAATTCAGCAACCGCGCCAGATCCATAGCTAAACAAACCAATGCGATTGCCCGCTTTGAGCGTCGTTGCGTTTTCTAGTAAAGAAATTAAACCTAGATAAATGGAACCAGTATAAAGATTTCCAATTCGTCGACTATATCGAACACTCGCTTCATATTGTTCAAGTAGGCGTTCTTGTTCAGGAAGAGGTTCAGACTCTAAAATCGAAAGTAATGCTTTTTTACCCATTTTTGTATAAGGAATATGAAAAGCGAGTGCAGCAAAATCTTTCAGTGTATGTGTGTAACGTTTTTGATACTCTTGCCAAACTTGTTGGAAAGTTTGAACATACGTTTCGTTTGATAAAGGTCCATCGACTAAAGGATAGTCATAGCCAACCGGCCGCCAAAAGTCATAAATATCTTGGGTGAAAGTGACGTTTTCTTCTTCTAATAGAAGTAAACGCGGATTTTGACTAATGAGCATGGCGACGGCACCGGCGCCTTGGGTGGGCTCGCCACCTGAGTTTAGCCCGTATTTCGCAATGTCAGAAGCAATCACTAAGACTTTGCTATTTGGGTTTAAGGTAACATGGTTTTTAGCCATTTGTACCGCAGCAGTTGCTCCGTAGCAAGCTTCTTTAATCTCAAAAGAACGAGCGAAAGGTTGGATACCTAATAGGCGGTGTAAAACAACGGCTGAAGCCTTTGACTCATCAATACTTGATTCGGTGCCAACAATAATCATATCAATGGTGCTTAAGTCTTCTGTTGTTAAAATTTCTTTCGCCGCATTTGCCGCGAAAGTTACAATATCTTGTGTTTTGGGACTAACGGCCATTTCGCTTTGACCAATCCCAATTAAAAATTTATTTGGATCCACCTTTCGTGCTTGAGCAAGTTCAGCCATGTCCACATAATAAGGTGGAACATAAAAATTTATTTTATCAATACCAACATTCATTGTCATTCTCCTCGTTAAAAATCTATCCCCTTAAATTTACCATAGATTTATTATTTATGGTAAATTATTGACTAGATTTTAAACTTTGTTTTAAAATTACTTTTGGAGTAGTTTTTCAAGTAAAAGCCTATTTTTTTTTCACAAGAAGAATGATATAGTTCAGTAGGAGGTGTGTGACTAGGTGAAAGAAGTTGTAATTATCGATGCTTTAAGAACGCCGATTGGCAAGTTTCATGGCCAATTAAGTCATTTAAGTGCGGTAGATTTAGGAATTGTTGTCACAAAGGCATTATTAGAGCGCCATGTGTCACTTAAAAATAAAATAGATGAAGTTATTTTTGGAAATGTTTTACAAGCCGGAGTGGGCCAGAATCCAGCCCGGCAAATTGCCGTAAGTAGTGGAGTGGCTGTGACGGTACCAGCGATGACTGTGAATGAAGTTTGTGGCTCAGGGCTAAAAGCTTTAGTGCTTGGTCAACAAGCAATCCAATTGGGCAAAGCGCAAGTTGTTTTAGCTGGTGGAACGGAAAGCATGAGTCAAGCGCCCTATTATAGTTACTTTAATAAGGGTACCGATAGCTATTCGCAACCCAACCCGATCATGGTCCATGATGGCTTAACGGATGCTTTTAGTGGAAAACATATGGGCTTAACCGCTGAAAATGTGGCGGAACAATATGGGGTTAGGCGTGATTTGGCCGATGCCTTTGCCTTACAATCCCATTTAAAAGCCGCCCAAGCACAAGAAAAAGGCTGGTTTGCCCCAGAGATTGTCCCGGTTTTAAATCAGCATGGCGAATACATGGTGCAAGATGAAGGGGTCCGGCAAAATTCCACGCTAGAAAAATTAGCGACGTTAAAACCCGTTTTTAAAGAAAATGGACAAGTTACAGCCGGCAATGCATCGACCGTTAATGATGGGGCTTCTGCAATCTTATTAGCATCAAAAGAGTTTGCCGATGCCAATGACTTACCCTATTTAGCCATCATTAAAGATAGCGTTGACATTGGGATTGATCCAAGTATTATGGGGATTTCACCAATTACGGCTATTACGAAATTACTCAAAGACAATCAATTAACGAAAGAACAAATTGATGTGTTCGAAATTAATGAGGCCTTTGCGGCGACGTCTTTTGTTGTTGAGCAACAACTTGGACTGGATCCAAGGAAAGTCAATATGGCTGGCGGAGGAATTTCCTTAGGTCACCCAATTGGGGCAAGTGGCGCAAGGATTGTGACCACTGCCTTAAATCAATTGCAGCGAGTAAACGGTCGGTTTGCAATCGCTTCTTTATGTATTGGAGGCGGACTCGGGATTGCCATGTTACTAGAAAGACCGAAAAATTCAATGGAATCGAAAAAAAAGTTTTATCAACTTGAACCAAAAGATCGTCGGGAAACACTTTATCAAGCACAACGACTATCAAAAACAACCAAAGAGGTTCTCGCTCAAAGTGGCTTATCAGAAGAAATTGCCAATCATTTAATTGAAAACCAAATCAGTGATTTTGCCTTGCCATTAGGGGTCGCTTTAAATTTTAAAGTCAATCAAAAAGAGTATTTAGTTCCTTTAGCAACCGAAGAACCATCTGTCGTGGCTGCTTGTAGCAACGGAGCGAAGATGGCACTTGCGGGGGGCGGTTTTACGAGTGAGATGCCAACAAAATATCTACGAGGGCAAATTGTTTTAATGAATGTTCAAGATGGTTTGGCATTGAAAGAACAAATAAAAAGTAGACAAGCAGCTATTTTTGCACGCGCCGCACAAGTCTATCCGTCGATTGTTAAGCGCGGAGGCGGGGTTAAGGCGCTAGAAGTTCGTTCGTTTGAAGAAGATCCATCTTACCTATCGGTTGATTTAATTGTGGATACCAAAGATGCAATGGGAGCCAATATTTTAAATACGATTTTAGAAGGTGTGGCGAGTCTTTTGCGTGAATGGTTTACAGAAGAAATCTTGTTTAGTATTTTAAGTAATTACTCGACCGAAGCACTTGTTACGACGCATTGTCTAGTTCCGTTTGAGCAATTAAGCAAAGAAAAAGACTTCGATAAAGGCAAACAAATTGCCGAAAAAATTGCTCAGGCAAGTGTTTTTGCCAAACTTGACCCTTACCGAGCAGCGACGCACAATAAAGGCATTATGAATGGGATTGAAGCGTTGGTCTTAGCAACTGGTAATGACACAAGGGCGGCTGCTGCAGGAATTCATGCCTATGCTGCGCGCCGGGGGAAATACGAAGGTTTAAGTACATGGACAGTCACGCCAACAGGGTTGAAAGGGGAACTAACGATTCCGCTTGCGCTAGGAAGTGTGGGGGGAGCGACGAAAGTCTTACCTAAAGCACAAGCCGCGTTAGCGATGTTACCAGTTGAGCATGCCAACCAATTGGCTCAAGTGGTGGCTGCAGTAGGTTTAGCGCAAAATTTGGCGGCTTTACGGGCGCTTGTTTCTGAAGGGATTCAACAAGGCCATATGGGCTTACAAGCACGCTCTTTGGCTTTAACAGTCGGAGCACAAGGCCTAGAAGTTCAACAAGTAGCCGATGAATTAAAAAAAGGGGCAATGAATGAACAAAATGCGCGTGAGATATTAAAAAACTTACGACAATAAAAGAAAAAAACGTAACGAATGCTTCTTTCGTTACGTTTTTTTTTATCCCTAGCAAGAATTAAGCAATTGTTCGGGCAAAAGCTTCAATTAACGGGATAATTTCTAATTTTAGTTTGTACTTTCTTTCAAGCGCCGTTTCAATCGTAAACGTATTTGGTGTAAGGGTTGAGATTGTGGCTAAAAGTCGTTCTTCTTTAGCTGTTTTTTCAATCAATTGAATCATTTCTTTTTCTTCAATCACCGCAAATTTAGGGAAAGTAGCGATTTGTTCTTTAAAAGTAATCAGCGCCGTTGGTTTAGTCATAGGAGTGCTAGTTGTAGCGGCTGGCTCTGCCAGACTTTCAATGACTAGTGTTTCTTCAACAACTGTTTTTTCTTCCGTTGCCGTTACTTGCGAACTATTTAACCAATAAGTCGCGACATCTTTCACGAGGTTTTGGCTAGAACGTTCTAATAAGCCACTTTCGAGTGTTTGAATTTGTTTGACCAAATTGATAAAGTTTTCATCAATCGGCATCGTCACAATTGAATCACGTGTGGTTTCGCCTAAGTATTCGAAAGCAACCTCTTGTTGGTTGTTGGATTT
>CAYNOA010000088.1:0-2706 GCA_964398695.1 uncultured Enterococcus sp.
GACTTGCTACAAAAGCATGAAACGCTGCTTGACCTGCTTGATTGCGTTTAAAGACACCGGCATCTTCTAAGACACGTGCAAAAATCAAGCCCACTTCTTCTTGAACAATTTTTTTGACATTTTCTTTGGTGAATGCGTATTTCTCTTGCATTTTTTGTGCCCAAGGTAAATGATAATTCGCCATCGCATTCGTTTCATCTAGAAGGTATTTTTCCACTTCAACTAATTCTTTTGCTAGGCGAGGAGGCAAGACAGCTAAGCCCATCACTTCAATTAAGCCGATATTTTCTTTTTTTATGTGTTGCACGTCTTGATGGGGATGGAAAATGCCGTCTGGATGTTCTTCTGAGACATTATTATCACGCAATACTAAATCCATTTCAAACAACTCGCCACGACGACGCGCAATTGGCGTGATCGTATGATGCGGTGTGCCATCTTCACTATAAGCTTGAATCGAAAGCTCTGGCACCGAATAGTTTTGCCATTTTGCTAAAATCATTTCTGCCGCATCGACTAAGGCTTTTTGATCGATACTTTGCAGACGAATGACCGACATTGGCCATTTGACAATCCCTGCTTTGACGCTGGCAAAACCAGCAATCGCAAAAGCGTGCTCAATCGGCGCTTTGGCCATCGCAAAATCGTAATTGCCACCTTGGTAATGGTCATGCGATAAAATCGAACCACCGACAATTGGCAAATCGGCGTTTGAACCGACAAAATAATGGGGTAACACTGCCACAATTTTAATTAAGCGCTCAAAGGTTGCTCGGTTAATTTTCATTGGGCGGTGTTCCTCTGATAAAACAATGCAGTGTTCGTTGTAATAAGCATAGGGAGAATATTGGAAACCCCAAGCTTGCCCATCCAAATTCATCCGGATAATGCGATGATTCGTGCGCGCGGGGTAATTCATCCGGCCTTTATAGCCTTCATTTTCCATACAAAGCATGCATTTCGGATAGTTCCCACTGGCTAGATTTTTTTGTGCCGCAATTTCTTTAGGATCTTTTTCTGGTTTGGATAAATTAATTGTAATATCCAAGGCGCCATACTCCGTTTCAATTGGGAAGACAATGTTTTTAGCAATCGCTCGTGTTTTGATATAGTCATTTCTTTGACACAATTCAAAGAAATAATCGGTGGCTTGTTGCGGACTTTTCTCAAAATGTTGGGCAAAAAAAGCATTCACCACAGAAGGCGGCGGCGTTAAGAAATCCATTAATTCGGCTTCTAAAATTTCCACTTCTGCTAGTGTCTCACCAATCACTTGGTTTTCTTTGGCTTTAGCAACGAGTTGATCCATTAAATCAATCGGTAAAGTCGTCAAAGGCGTAACGGACGTCCCTTCGTCTAAAGAATCCTCACCAATTAAACCTAAAATACGGTTTTGGACATATAAACGGTCCATTTCCATCCAACCACCGGCTTGAATGGCCGCCGTAGTAAAATCTACAATCACTTGACTCATTGTCATCTTAAAAACCCCTAATCTACATAACCATTTGGATGACTGACATGCCAATTCCAAGCGGTCTCAATAATTTTTTTCACGTCGGTATAAACCGGTTGCCACCCTAGAATTTCTTTGGCTTTTTGGCTTGAAGCGACTAAAGAACTTGGATCTCCGGCTCTTCTTGGTGCCACAATTGCTGGAATTTCTTTGCCAGTAACTTCACGTGCAGCCTCTAGCATTTCTTTCACGGAATAACCACTATTTGACCCTAAATTAAAGACATCGCTTTTATTTCCCGCTTTTAAATATTCAAGGGCTAAAATATGGGCCGCAATTAAATCTTCTACATGCACATAATCACGGATACAAGTGCCATCCGGGGTGTCATAGTCATCACCAAAAATCGATAAAGCACTTCTTTGACCTAGTGCGACTTGTAAAATAATCGGAACAAGATGGGTTTCTGGTGTGTGGTCTTCTCCAATCGATGCATCGCTTTTTGCCCCTGCGACATTAAAATAGCGTAAAGCCACATATTTCATGCCGTAAGCTTCGTCACACCATTTCATCATTTTTTCCATCATTAATTTACTTTCCCCATAAGGGTTTTTGGGATTCGTTGGCGTTGTTTCAACAATCGGGCTTTCTTTTGGTTCGCCATAGGTGGCCGCTGTTGAAGAAAAAACGATGTGTTTGACGTCATTTTCTTGCATGACTTCAAGTAAAACTTGCATGCCATAGACGTTATTGTTAAAGTATTTTAATGGCTTTTCAACGGATTCACCCACTAAAGAGCTCGCCGCAAAGTGAATCACACCTTCAATTTTTTCCTTTTTAAAAACTGCTTGAACAAATGGTTTATCACGTACATCCCCTTCGTAAAACTTTGCTTGAGGATGAATGGCTTGACGATGACCCGTCAATAAATTATCAATGACGATTACTTCATACCCTTTTGTAATTAATTGATCGACCGCATGTGAGCCAATATAACCGGCACCGCCTAGTACTAAAATTGACATAAAACCACCCCTTTTTAATTTTTTAAGCTAATTTACGTGCGCCATCATCAATACTTGCTTGATAAATATCCGTGGCATAACCAATTTTTTCTAAATATTCTTTTGAAACACTCGCCACAAAATCGGCCCAGTCATTGGCTTTCACGAGCGCAATCGCACAACCACCAAAACCTGCACCAGTCATTCGTGCACCTAAAACACTTGGATGGGCTTGCGCGGCCGCAA
>CAYNOA010000088.1:2716-7615 GCA_964398695.1 uncultured Enterococcus sp.
CGGTCACTTCATAGTCTTCTTTTAAAGAGGCGTGTGAAGCATTTAGTAATTGGCCAAACGCAACTAAATCCCCTGCTTGTAAGGCATTCTTTGCTTTTAATGTACGTTGATTTTCGGTTACCGCATGTTTTGCCCGTTTGATTAGCGTTTCATCAGCAATGAGTCCGGTATTGGCAAAAAAGGTAGCTTCATCTAATTGGCCCAATGCTTGAATTTCTAAAGCACTTTGCAAACGATGCAATGCTTCTTCACATTCACTGCGACGTTCATTGTATTTTGAATCGGCCAATTCCCGACGTTTATTCGTATTCATAATCGCCACGACGTATTCCCCAAATTCAGCCGGTACCACTTCATATTCAAGTGTATTCGTATCAAGTAGTAACGCATGATCTTTTTGACCCATGCCAATGGCAAATTGATCCATAATGCCAGAATTAACGCCAATGAATTCATTCTCAACTTTTTTACCTGTTTTTACTAAGTCAAGCATGTCTACCTCTAAATCAAATAAATCACGCAAAATAACACCTGTTAAAAGTTCAATTGAAGCCGATGAAGAAAGCCCTGCGCCATTTGGAATATTGCCATAATAAACAACTTCAAAGCCTTGTTCAATTGGATAGCCGGCTTCTTTTAAGAAACGTAGCATGCCTTTAGGATAGTTTGTCCAGTCATGAGCTTTATTGTAATCCAAATTGCTTAGGTCAAATTCAATAATCCCTTTTTCTGGGAAGTTTTCAGAATACAAACGGACCATTTGATCGTCCCTTTTTTTCGCTAAACCATAAGTACCAATGGTAATACTCGCTGGAAAAACATAGCCACCATTATAATCTGTATGTTCCCCAATTAAATTAATTCTGCCTGGTGCGAAATATTCACCCGTTGCTGCTTCGCCAAATTTTTCTAAAAAAATACGCTTCAAATCTTTTTCCATCTTCGTCACTCCTTGTATGTTTGTTAGTAAATTTATTGTAAAACATTTAGTAAATTATTTCAAGAGTTTTATTTAACCGTTTTCAATGGTTTTCTCTTTTCAAATCGCACCAATTGCTTCATAATAAAGAGAGATAAGTAAAGCGAGGTGAAAGAACAATGAAAAAATTCGTATCTGGTTTCGTCGTTGGTTCTTTAGTCACAACTGCAACGACCATTTGTTTATTACACGTCATTAAAAAAACGGTCATTGATCCCCTTGAGGAAAAAGAATCCATGATCGAAGAAAGCCGCCGCAAAGCCCACCGTAAAAGTTTTGCTCGTTAAAACACCAAAGAAGGGACTGTGACAAAAATAAGTCACAGTCCCTTCTTTACCAACAAACGTTGTGGCAGAAGTAGCTTCTGCCACAAATAAGCCGAAAAGCACAAAAATTTGAAGAATAATTTTCGTGCTTTCCTTCTTATTGCTTGAAGCTGAACACTTCTGTCACAACCTCTTGTTTGAAACGGTGTGGCAAAAGTAGCTTCTGCGACAAATAAGCCGAAAAGCACAAAAATTTGAAGAACAATTTTCGTGCTTTCCTTCTTATTGCTTGAAGCTGAACACTTCTGTCACAACCTCTTGTTTTTATTTCTATTTATTTGGCTTTTGTTTTACCGGTCCAATCTTGGTAGCCACCTTTTAAAACATAAATATCCGTAAAGCCATTTTTCTTTAATTTAGCTGCCGCCCGTACACTCAATGTCTTCGTTTGGTCGTACAAATAAATGGGTTGGTCTTTACGCAAACCAGCAATTGATTGCGTAAAAACCGTAAACGGAATATTACGTGCACCTAAAATATGCCCCGCATTAAAATCATCTTTTTCTCGCACATCAAGTACTTGTGCTTTACGCATACCTTCTTTAAATTCTTCTTGTGTTAACACCTTGGCTGAACGTTTGCCCATAATGTAATAAAATAACCAGTTCAAACCAACTAATAATAAAACCGAAGCTAAAAATAAATTTAACCATAAAAGAAATTTTGACATTCAACGACTACCTCTCTAATCTAAAAACTGCATTGCTAATGAAGATGCTCCAATGACGCCCGCATCGTTGCCTAGTACGGCTAATTTGATTTTGGTACTTTGATTGACTTGTGGGAAAGTAAATTGGAAGAAATATTTTTCAACACGGCTACGTAAAAATTCCCCCGCTGCACTTACACCACCACCTAAAACAATACTTGATGGGTTTAAGGTATTTCCTAAATTCCCACAAGCTAAACCTAAGTAGAAACAAACTTTATCCACAACCATTAAGGCAAAATCATCGTCTTGTTGGGCAAGTTCAAAAATATCCTTACTTGAAACATCTTGTCCGTCATCTAAACGACGTTTTAATTCTGAATCGCCGGCATACGCTTCTGCTAAGTGACGTGCTACCCGTACGACACCCGTTGCACTAGAAACGGTTTCTAAACAGCCCACTTTGCCACAAGTACAAGGAAAACCATTTGGATCAACGGTAATATGGCCAATTTCACCCGCAGCACCAGCGACTCCATGAAGCAGCAAGTTTTCCATGATGATGCCACCGCCGACACCTGTACCTAAAGTAATAAAAATGACATCGGGATTATTTTCGCCCGCGCCTTTCCAACGCTCGCCTAAAGCAGCCACGTTGGCATCGTTATCCATCGCAAATTTAATACCCGTTCCTGTTTCAATTTGTTCACGAACCGGTTGCAATGTTTTCCAATTTAAGTTGTAAGCGCCAATGACGGTACCTTTTTCACGATCCACACTACCTGGCGTCCCCATACCAATGCCAATAAAATCTTCTGCTTTTAAACCATATAGTTCTAAGTGATGATTCACTGAAGCGATGATATCTGGCACAATATGTGATCCTTCATCTAAAATATTTGTTTCAATACTCCATTTTTGTTGAATTTCGCCTTCTTTGGTTAAAATCGCAAATTTCACCGTTGTTCCGCCTAAATCAATTCCAATTAACTTCTTTTCTGACATTGTTACTTTTCCTCCCGACTAAGTTCGATTTGATGCTCTCTTTTTAAAATAGCCCATGCTTTAAGATAGGTTTGTTGATCAATTAAACGCCCCTCATATAAATGTTTGACTTCTTGCGACATCATCTCGATATCATAAATTCTTTTGCCAAGATAAATAATAATTCCAAACCGTTTGAGTAGCTGTTGGACATCGTACAAACTTTCCATTTAAAAACACTTCCTACATTATACTATATGATACTTTTGGAAACCATAGAATAAGCAAAATCCAATACAAAAGACCAAGATTAAGGCCGAGATGACTTTTACATGAATCGAGTAGGTTTTGCCAATTCTTGGTGGAAACCCGACTAGGTTCCCCATCAACACTCCACCAATTAAACCACCTATATGCCCAAGCAAGTCAATCGATTGGTCAAACATCCCAAAAATAAAACTTAATCCTACAAATAAGGCAAATTGCCGAACCATCGCTTGAATCGCATAGTTATTTTTGAAATGATAACCTAAAACGGCAAATGCACCGAACATGCCAAATAAAGCCGTACTCGAACCAGCCGATTGCACTCGTGGATCGTTAAAGGCAAAACTCAGTACATTCCCAAGCACGCCACTCATGATATAAATCCCAAAGAAGCGCCAATGCCCATAAATCGCTTCAATTTGTTGCCCCATAAAATAAAGCACCACCGAGTTAACCGCAAAATGCATTAAACCAAAATGGATAAACATTGGTGTTAGAAAACGCCAATACTCTTGATTATAAACAATGGACGGCCCAAACATCGACCCGCGAAATTCAATCAATAAACTGGGAAATAAATAAGCCAGTAAAAAAACGGCGGTTTGAATCGAAAGAAAACTTAATGTGATATAAGGTTGATTTTTTAAATTTCTAAAATTTAAGCGATTCATTTACTTTCCCACCTTTATAAGAGTCTGTGTAAATTTTTTGTACGGGGATATCAAATTTTTCTACTTCCCAATCATCTAGCAGCTGCTCCGAAAAAACAAGACTACACGTTTTTCCTTGGTAATCCGCCAAATAACGATCGTAAAAGCCACCCCCAAAGCCAATCCGATACCCCTGACTAGAAAAAAGTAAGCCTGGTACAATGATTAAGTCGATTTCTTCTTTGGGCAAAAACAAATTTGAAAGTGGCTCTTTTACCCCAAATTTTGTCGTCTTATATTCCGTCTGCTTATCCACTTCATAAAAAGCCAACTGACGTTCTGGTAGTGATTTGGGTACCAAGACTTTCTTTCCTTCTAAAAAAGCTTGTTGCATCACTTTATCCGTATCAAATTCAAAATCAACCGCCTTCACCAGGGCCACCGATTGGGCATTTCGCCACTGCTTTGAAGCAAAAAAGAGCGCTAGTATTTGATTTTCTTTTTTATCTTTCAAGTCTGATTGGTGCGCCAATTTTTTTAGTTTTTGAATGGCGAACTGTCGTCTTTCTTTTTTATCCATAATTCACACTCCTACTGAAAATAGTACCGAAAAATAGACAGAATAGCAAACCGAAATCGTTGATTCATAAAAAGTTCAAAGTTGCATCACAAGGGAAATTGGTTTTTTTATATTTCTACAATCACGAACGTCAATCCACGCATCACTAACAACGTAGCAAATCAGGCGATTTCAACGTTAATTCAACACTTAGGATTTTAATAAATAGCGCCAACTACCTAGTCAAAAACTCCCCCAAAAAACAAAAAAAGCCAGAAACCTTTCTAAACAAGATTTCTGACTACGGCTAAACGTTAATTATTTAGTTTCACGGTGTAAAGTAACTTTTCTTTCACGTGGGCAATATTTTTGTTTTTCTAAACGATCTGGAGTGTTACGTTTACTTTTGCTTGTTAAGTAGTTACGTTCTTTACAAGAAGTACATTCTAAAGTGATGTTTACGCGCATGATTTTCCCTCCCATAC
>CAYNOA010000089.1:0-1020 GCA_964398695.1 uncultured Enterococcus sp.
TGTTCTTTTGGATGTGCCCAATATTCATCCGTTACACTGAATTCACCTTTTGTTAAGGTGCCCGTTTTATCAAAAGAGATGCTTTGAATTTCGGCAAGTTCTTCTAAGTAAGTGCCACCTTTAAATAACACCCCGTGACGAGCGCCATTACTAATTGCACTCAGTAGCGCCGGCGTGGAACTGGCTACGAGTGCACATGGACTCGCGACCACTAAGAGATTGACTCCGCGATAAACACTTTCGTTCCAATCCCAATGCAAGCCAAAGTAAAAGAATAAAACCGCTAAAGGGACACTAAAAATAATTAACATCACATAACGATTTTCGATGCGCTGAATAAAGCTTTCTGTTTTGGTTTGACTATTTTGTGCCGCTTCAACTAATTTGATAATCTTCGCAAAAACCGTTTCTGATTTATCTTTATTGACCTCAAACGCAAGTTCGTTGCCTAAGTTAATCGTTCCGCCATAAATTTCTTCTCCAACGGTTTTTAAGCGTGGCACACTCTCCCCATTTACAACCGATTCATCGAGTTCAGAAGCCCCCCTTAAAATAATCCCATCGGTTGGAATATTCTCGCCTTTGAAAACAGCCACCTGGTCCCCAATGACTAAATCCGCGGTATCGATAATCGCATATTCTCCGTTGGCTAAAATTTTACGGGCTTTCTTTGGTTGCCGATTCATTAAACTATTAATTTCTCGGGCACTTTTTTCAGTTGCGTATTCTTCCATTAAATGAGAAAGACTAAAAATAAAGATTAAAACCGCGCCTTCACGCCAATCGCCAATTAACCCGGCACTAACGGCCGCTAAGATCATTAATAAATCAACATTAAAATGTTTTTCCGTCCATAATTCCTTGACCCCTTCAATCGTAATCTCGGTTCCACCACTCACCACCGAAGCTAAATAAAGTAGTCCGCTAGCTTGCCAATGAAAACCAAATTCTAAAATCATACCTACTATTAAAAAAGCAATACACCCCACCGTGCTAATGAGCGTTGCATTTTCTTTCAAT
>CAYNOA010000089.1:1030-7583 GCA_964398695.1 uncultured Enterococcus sp.
TAACCATAGCACCCTTTTGCCTGATAGGATAGCGTTTTGAGTTAACTGAAAAAGATTATCGTTTTCGTTTCAATCTTTCAGGCATTTTGTTATACTAAAATAACCAAGCTTTCCACAAGAAAAGGAGTCGATAAAAATGAAAATTGAACACATTGGTCTTTGGGTAAACGATTTAGACAATATGAAAAGTTTTTACGAGAAGTATTTTCAAGCAACGAGTAATACACTTTACCATAACCAGACAACCGGTTTTCGTTCCTATTTCTTATCCTTTGCAACCGGTGGACGCTTAGAACTCATGCATAAAGAAAGCCTTGGCGCACCGCTTCCAGAAGAAAGCTTTGGTTATGCGCATTTAGCGATTGCCGTTGGGGATAAACAAGCCGTCGATCAATTAGTTAAGCAATTACAAGCCGATGGGTTTCCTTTATTAAATGGGCCAAGAACTACCGGCGATGGCTATTATGAAGCAGTCATTCAAGATCCAGAAGGAAACTTGATTGAGCTTATGGCCGGGTAACTTAGGTATGAAAATTCACTAAAATAAAAACCGCTAGGATCGATACCTTTTATTGGTGTCGGTCCTAGCAGTTTTTTTAACGAATGCGGTTTTGTGCTTTTAGCCAAGCGATAGTGTCTCGTAAACTTAATTCCATGCGCCTTGTTTGGTAACCAAGTTCTTTCGTCGCTTTTGCATGAGAAAAATTGGCATTACTAGTTAACGTATAGAGCGAATAGGGCGTATAGAGCGGCGTTTGCTTTCGTAATTTATAGTAAAACTCTGCAATAGAAGCGGTTATTTTTAAGAAAGGCAAAGGTAAATACGTTTTTATTTTCCGACCTTTAGAAACTTGTTGCAACAAAGTTAAAATTTCTTTGATTGTGTAAAAATGATTGGATAAAATATAACACTCTCCCGGGCGCCCTTTTTCGCAAGCAAGCAACAGGCCACCAGCCACGTCCCGCACATCGACAAAATCATATCCACCTTCAATTCCAGCCGTTAAATGACCGTGATAATATTCAAGCACTAAAGTGGTTAAATGACCTTGGCCATAATCATAAGGACCAATAATCCCCGATGGATGAACAACGACTGCATCGAGGCCTTTTTTAGTAGCGGCTAAAACATAAGCCGTTGCCATTGCTTTGGTTTTTGCGTATTGGCCCACCACTAAATCAGGTGAAAACTCACTGACTTCAACCATCCGTTCCCCGCTTGGTTTTTCGGGAAGCGCGTGTACGGAACTCACATAAACGAGCCGGGTTACTTGATGCAGTAAGCACAAATCCACGATGTTTTTTGTTCCAGTGACATTGACCTCGTAAAGGGCTTGGCTGTATTTTGAAGTAGTCGAAACAATACCCGCACAGTGGATGACCATGACTGCTTGATGAGCCGCTCGTGTAAAAAATGAGTTTAATGTTTCTACTTTCGTGACGTCACCAAAGCAAACGGCCACTTCTTCCGTAAACAAATGCGTTTCCGTCGGTAAGACCAAGACGCGGACTTTTTTCTTTTCTTTTAATAATTGTTGAACAACCACTCTGCCTAAATGGCCCGCGGCTCCAGTCACTAAATATAACACTTCCATAGCATTCACCCTTTCTTTTTTTCATTTACGCAATAATCCCTTTCTTTTGACTGGCCTAGGACGAAAAGAAAGGGATTATTTATTTATTTTTCTTTTAAGTAAACTGCTCCGACTTCAAACCAATAGGTCATTGTATCATTGCGCACATCTAAGCTGGCTTGGACACTGCGAAAAACAATCAACACTTCGATTTGATTATTGCTAAAGGTTTGACTCATCTCTGATAGTGGTGCATTTTGAACTTCGCCGACTCCTATCATGTATTTTTTCAAAAGAACATCTAAATATTCACTCATATTTTCTTCTAAAATGACTTGATTATTTAGCGAGATTTTCAGTTTTGGAATACTTTGATCGGTGGAACCCGTAATCCACTCGACTTGATATTCCCCATTTTTACCATCAATGACACCGGCCATCGAAGTCCTCGTATCATAATTGCTTAAGAAAACTGACCAATCATAATCTTCAATTGGAATAGCGCTCGATTCGATTTGTAAGAACATTTGCTTGTATTGGTCATTTGGTTGTGGAGCAAAAGCTCGGTCTGGATGAATAGGCGCAAAGCCCATCACTTCCTCAAAAGTCTGTTGATTGAGAATCTCATGGTTTAACCATGTAGGTATTTTGCCTTCACTTTGCTGCGCTAAAAAAGTCGCTGAGATTGTAATTTTTTCTCGGGTATCACGATCAAGCTCTTCACTACCTGGAACAATCGTCCCTTCTTTAAACATCTGGGCATCGGTTAAGAGATGTTCCAGTCGTTGCGTTTGGAGCCGGATGGGTAAGCTATTGTACCCAATTACTGGTAAGATGGTGACTAACATCGCCCCCATAGTGAGTAAAAGGATCCATGCGTAAGCGCTAGTTTTTTTGAGTAAAATGAGCAACATACCGCTGACAGCAACCACCCATGTTGCAATAAAGTAATATTCGGTTGTTTGTAACCCATATAGCATTAAATGGGTAATTAAGGCCCAGGCTTCAAAAGCTAAAATGACAAGCGCTGCATATGGATACGCTTTCAAGTAGAAGTTCGTAATCGGTGTGTCTGACTCTTCGACCATCATGTGTAACCACAAGCCCACAACCGTGTAAGTTGTTGCAATGCCAGATAAGAGCACAAAATCAGATCCGACGCCTTGGAAAATGGTTTTCACTGTCCAAAGTAGTAAAACGAGTGTTAAAGCAATCATAATTGGCGTTAAAATATAAGCAAATAATAAATGGATAAAGCGGGCTTGTTTTTCAGCAGCTAGCCATTTTTCATCTTTTTCATCGGCTGAAAAATCTGGTAAGGCACCTAAAAACAACATAAAAGTGATGAGACCGACCAAGGCGCCTAAATATTGATAGACTTTGTAACTCATTTGCGTATAAAGTAACGCTTGGATAGCACCTGCAATGGCAGAAGTACCGGCCATTAAGACTAGGCCATAAATCCCTGCAACTAAAATGGTTTTTTGACTCATAAAAATAGCCCGTGCCACTTTGGGTTTTTCCTTTGGCCGACTAGCAAAAAGCAAAAAAGCTAAAAAGACAATCATTGTCAAGGTAGTCATTCGAACTTGGGCCGTGCCTGATAAAATTGGGTATTTGAAATAATCATTGGCTTGCGGGATCCTTGCACCAAAAAAATACAAACTTAAGAAAACAACTAACGAAGCAATCCCCGTAACCAAATTGGCAATTAAAAGTGGATGCCTTTGAGTATGCTGCCGCCTTACATAGGTGGTCGCCATTAAACCAAAAATTGCGCCAAAGCCAAAAGCCCAATGGAAACTACTAAACAAAAGACTATACGGTTCTTGTTGTGGCCACTCCAATTGGATGCGAATCATTGTTACAATGGTAAAAAGAATGGCGTTCATACTCGTGATTGGAAATGTTGCAACTGCCTCAAAAGCACCCTTCCACGTTTTCTCAATCGATTTTCCCAGCTGATTCATGAAAAACACCCCCATTATTCTTGTTTCTTTCTAATTGTATTATAACACATTTCAAAAAAACTCAGCGAAATGAACCAATATTGGAGATAGTAAAAGTAAACAAGAATTTCAAGCGGTTTCGTATGAAAAAGAAATAGAAAAATGAATTGATTTACTTAGTCAGAATTGGTGTTTTGTTGATTATTGCTTCTTTTATCCGCCTTTTGTTGCTATTTGAAAAGTTGGCTTTTTTGCGGTAGTTATTGGCTTCATTTCTTTATTAATAAATAGCGGTTATGATTCAGTCAAACAACTCGCAAATAAAACTAGGCAGCCATCTTGGTGGCTGTGATGCATTGACCAAACCGATTGAAACGCTTCATTACAAAAAAGAAAACTAAAAGAACCTACCTAACACTGGTGGGTTCCTTTAGTTTTAAAGTTGATTTGCTTCTTGGTCAAGTAACATTTTGTTGAATCAATTTTTGCTTAAAAACTCACTTCATCTGGATTGCTGGCCCTGCCAGCTCGGCCTTGTAATTGATCGATTGTTGCCATATCTGTGGGTGAAATCTCAAAATCAAAAAGAGCGATATTTTCGATAATGCGTTCTTTGGTCACCGATTTTGGCAAAGGCAAAAAACCTTTTTGTAAACTCCACCGCAAAACAAGTTGGGCGACCGTTTTGCCATATTTTTGCCCCAGTGTTTGTAGTTCAACGACTTCAAAGATTTTCCCTGTTCCAAGCGGGCTGTAGGCTTCACTTAAAATATGGTGGGCTTGGTTCGATGCGACTAAAGGTTCTTGTTGGTCACTTGGATTTAGTAAAATTTGATTCACGACTGGCTTGATTTTGGCGGTCTTTAAAAGTGCTTCTAAATGATGCGGATGAAAATTGGACACCCCAAGCGCGCGAATTTTCCCCGCTTCTAGCGCTTCTTCCATGGCCCGCCAAACTTGCGCATTTCTTTCTTGCCAACGGTCACGAAAAGCCAATGGGTTGGGCCAGTGGATTAAATACAAGTCAAGATAAGTTAAGTTCAACTTTTCTAATGATGTATCGATTGCGACTTTTGCTTCTTCATAGGTTCCAATTTTATTCCAAAGTTTCGTGGTAATAAATAACGCTTCTCTTGACAGACCGCTTTCGCTAATTGCTTGACCGACCGATGCCTCGTTTTCATAAGCCGCCGCGGTATCAATGTGTCGATAGCCAGCTTCAAGTGCCGTTAAAACAGCCTCTTTGGCGATTTGACCACTGGGGGTTTGCCAAGTACCAAAACCAACCATTGGAATTTTGACGCCATTACTTAGTTGATAAGTTGAAGTTAAATCCATCTTACTTTCCACTCCTCATTTTTCAATTTTATTTCTTCTATTTTAACATATTTCAAAGAAACCCAACGAAAATCCAGCACTTGCTTTTTAAATTCAAAACTTTCTAAAATAATTATGAATAAAAATACAAATATGCTTGCTTTTTATCTTTTTATGAATTATTATACACTATATACTCATAAAACAAGAGAAAATATTCATTATTTCACTATTTTTGAATATTTCAGAAAGGAGCTACCAATGGATTATTCTTTAACGCTTGGAATCGTGATGAATTTTGGTAAGTTAGTGAAATGGATTCCGACTTTTATTGATGGTACCATCGTCACTGTCGTTCTTTCATTAACTACTGTTTTCCTTGGTTCAATCATTGGTTTATTCGCCACCTTATTACAACAATCACCGAAAAAATTTTTACGAGGTTTAGCGAATATTTATACACAAGTCATTCGCGGAACACCACTTTTAGTACAATTATATATTTGGCTTTATGGTTTTCCCATGATTGGCTTAAGTTTGCCAGCTATCCCCTTTTTAGGTGAAACTTTTGGTTCTCGCGATTTCTTAACAGCGGTGGTCGCTCTTTCAATTAACTCGGGCGCTTATATTTGCGAGTTATTACGTGGTGGTTTAGAGTCCATTGATAAAGGACAAATGGAAGCCGGTCGTTCGCTTGGTCTTAGTCGACGCCAAACGATGCGCGCTGTCATTATCCCTCAAGCGGTTCGGGTGATTTTACCTGGCTTAGGCAATGAATTTATCGCGATGATTAAAGAATCTTCCATTGTGTCAGTCGTTGGTATTTTCGATGTTATGTATACAAGCAACATTATTAAAGCTTCCACTTACTCTGTCTTCGAACCTTTAATTGTTGTTGCGGTGATTTATTTTGTCTTAACATTTATTTTAACAGCTTTAATGAAACGAGTAGAAAAGAGGTTGAGTGTCTATGATTAAAACGATTGATTTAAAAAAGAGTTTTGGTGAATTAGAAGTATTAAAAGGCATTTCAACTGAAATTAAAAAAGGGGAAGTCGTCGCCGTCATTGGCCCCTCGGGTTCTGGGAAATCGACTTTCTTACGTTGTTTAAATTTAATGGAACAACCGACGAGTGGCGCAGTTTATTTTAAAGAACAGGCCCTCACCGATCCGACTTTAAAAGAAGCGCAAATCGATCAAATTCGCCAACACATTGGCATGGTTTTCCAACATTTTAATCTATTTCCAAATTTGACGGTCTTAGAAAATATTATTTTAGCACCAATGAAATTAAAAAATCTCTCCAAGACAGAAGCTACTCAGATTGCGGAGGATTTACTAAAAAAAGTCGGGCTACTTGATAAAAAAGACGTCTATCCGAATAAACTTTCTGGTGGACAAAAACAACGGGTGGCCATTGCGCGTTCACTAGCCATGGAACCTGAATTAATGCTTTTTGATGAACGGACTTCCGCCCTTGATCCAGAGATGGTCAAGGAAGTCTTACTCGTGATTCAAGCACTGGCCAAAACGCATTTAACGACCGTAATTGTGACACATGAGATGAATTTTGCAAAACAAGTGGCTTCACGGGTCCTTTTTATTGACCAAGGCGTGATTGTTGAAGAAGGCACGCCCCAAGAACTCTTTGAACACCCAAAAGAAGCACGAACGAAAGCTTTTCTTGATAAAATTACTTTTTAAAAAAATGG
>CAYNOA010000090.1:0-7494 GCA_964398695.1 uncultured Enterococcus sp.
CTCTTTTTGAAAATGATTTAAAAAAACTTCGCGTTCCGCTTCGTTCATCAAATTTTCTTGAATGAGTGTTTTCACTTCAGGAAAAGTCTTTTTAAAAACTTCATAAACATCATCTAAATAACGGTAAGAGGGGAAAAATACAAGATAATTTCCTTTTTTGGCAGCAAGCATTTTTTGAATTGCTGTAACAATTTGTGGAAGACTGGCTGTTCTTTGATGATAAGTCGTTTGGATATCATTTGTAATAAAAATACCTAGATTTTCTTTTGGAAAAGGGCTCGGCAAACGATAGGTATAGGAATTTTGTTGATTGGCTAAACTTTTTTGATAATAACCAAGCGGAGAGAAACTAGCTGAAAATAATAGGCTCCCTTGTCCTTTATTTAAGGTATTGGCTAAAAATAAAGAAGGATCTAAACAAAATTGCTTAATCAGAATTTGTCGATAGGCGATTTCAATCGTCGTCTCATAATGCTCATCGTAAAATTCGTTAATTTTTAAAAAGCGAATACATTCAAAATATAGTGTTAAGATTGTTTGTTTATCTAATTCTTGCTGTTTGGCTAACCATTCTTTTATTTGTTCGGTTAAAGAAAGTAACAATTGAACAAGCGTTTCTGGTGGGAGTTTTTGATGTTTATAGGACCAATTATCTTTTCTAGCTTGTTCTTTTAATAAATCAAATTCCGAGAGTATTTGATTTATTTTACGATGAATTTTTCTAGCTTCTTTTGGTATTTCCGCCTTCAATTGAGTAAAAATTTGATCGTTAATACTTGCTGAGTACATTTCTCGTGAGCGCTGGATTAAATTATGGGCCTCATCAATTAGAAAATATTGCTTTCCTTGCTCTTCCTCAAAAAATCTTTTCAAATAAACAACCGGATCAAACAAATAATTATAATCACTTATAATTAAATCGCAGAACAAACTCACATCAAGCGACAATTCAAATGGACAAACTTGATATTTTTGTGCATATTCTTCAATTACTTCACGCGTCATTAGCGTTTCATGATTTAAAAGATCCCAAAGCGTCTCATTAATTCGATTGTAATAACCTTTGGCATACGGACAATCCTCGGGGTTGCATTTTCTTTCGTCTAAAAAGCAAATTTTATCTTTCGCCGTGAGTGTGACGCTTTTCATTTGTGCCCCCACTTGACTTAAAGCCTTCATGGCATCTTCAGCCACCGCACGAGTAATTGTTTTGGCAGTTAAATAAAAAATTCGGTCATTCGATTCCTCACCAAGTGCTTTTAATGCTGGAAAAAGTGTCGAGATTGTCTTCCCCGTTCCAGTCGGTGCCTCAACAAAAAGTTTTTGTTGCGTCTTTAAAGCTTTATAGGCGACAACGGCTAATTCTCGTTGGCCTTTACGATAAGCGTCATAAGGAAATTTTAATGCAAGTAAAGACAGATTTCGAATTTTTCGCCAGTCATATTGAAACGTTAACCAACGTTGGTATTCATTTAATAAATCTTTAAAAAAACTTTCTAAAAACTCTTTTGTGAACGTTCGAATTTCATAGTGAATCTCTTGTGTGAGGGTTTGATAGTAAGTAAGGCGAACATCTAAATGACTGATGCAATTGGTTTGATTGAACAAATAAGCATAGACCATCCCTTGGGCAAAGAATTGTTCTTTTTGCCCAAGAGGCAGGTCTTCAAAGGCGATTTCTGACGTCTTTATTTCATCAATTGTCCAACGTTCTTCTCGTTTAAACAGGCCATCTGCACGCCCTTCAACCTGGACTAAAAAAGAGTCTAATTCATATTCAGTTTTTAAAAAGACTTCTTTTTGATAGGCTTCACCTGCTTCTTTTTGTAACTTCCGATGGATTCTTGCCCCTTCTTGCGCAGTATGATTACTTGTTTTTCGATTGTCGATATCACCTTTTCTTAAAATAAATTCGACTAATTGTCGGACAGAAATTTTAATTTTTTGCATTTACTCACCTTCTTTACTTTTTTATTATACACAAAAAAATGATGTCTGCGAATGCAGCCATCATTTTTTATTTTTTAGTCCGTTCTTCTTGCAACCGATTTACATTCTAAAGAACAATATTTTCTTGTTCCCCTTTTTCCCACATAACAATATTCTTAAATGTTATTTCAGCTCTTCTTACCAATGCTTCTACTGTTGCAAACCCTATATGGGGAACGATTATCGTATTGGGTGCATCTAGTAAAGGATAGTCTGCTAGAATTGGTGGCTCCATATCCACTCTATCTAGAGCAGCACCAGCAATTGTCCCTTCTTCTAGGGCCTTTGCTAGGGCTGTGTTGTCAACGACAGGTCCAATGGCAGTATTGACTAAGAAGGAAGTTGGCTTCATAAGTTTTAATCGCTCTTCATTAATTATCCCTCTAGTTTCATTGGTCAATGGGATATGAAGTGTAACGATATCACTTTCTTTTAGAAGTTCGTCTAAGGGTAGATAGGTTACACCTTTGTCAATTAAGTCTTGCTTCTTACTTCTATTATATGCAAGAACTTTGCAACCAAAGGCTAGCCCCAAATTAGCTACTGCACTACCTATTTCTCCAGTACCTACTACTCCTAAGGTTTTGCCATTAAGGTCCAACTGTGCATAGCCTGCTTTTGTGCCACCTTTTCTTGCTAAGCCATCTAGCACCACAATATTACGTAGGAGTCCAATCATAAGCCCAATGGCTAGTTCTGCTACTGAATTAGTACTATAGCCGCCAGCATTAGAAACCTTGATTCCTTTCTCCTGACACTTATCTAGGTCAATATGATCATATCCTGTAAACGCTACCGAAATATATTTTAGTTTTTCTGCAGCTGCTATTACTTCACCACTCAGGGGCATATTTGCTAGTACTAATATTTCTGCGTCCTTTACTCTTGTCTTAAGCGTCTCTTCATCAACCTTATCTTCATAGATAACTAGCTCATGACCACTAGCCACTAGGGGTTTAGTTACACTCGCTAGCTTTTCTCGATCAATCCCTAAGGATTCTAATAAAACAATTTTCATGCTACCTCTCCTCCATTTTTCTACTGTCTGATTATCGGTTTCAAACGATACTTTCTCTATTATATCATTTTTTAAATATTTTTCTAATTTCAACTTAATTGAGGCAAAAACCCGCTGATCACCTTCAACTTCTATAGGCAAGGAAGGAAGACCCTTTTCATATTTTTAATTATTACTCTCACTCGCCCTATGTAAAAACCAATTTGTATCCACTTAAAAGTTCCGGAAACTCTTGATATTATAACGATCATTATATCTATCGTTGTTAGACTTATGTTCTTGCACAGCATGATTCCTTATTTTTCGATAATCAATCTTACTTTTTCTTAAATTAAATTCGACTAATTATCGGACCAAAATAGACACAAAAAAATGGCGACTGCGTATGCAGCCCCCCATTTTTTATTTTTTAGTCAGTTCCTCTTTCAGCCAATTCAAGATTTTTTGAAAGAGTTCCGTTTGGATGCCGATTTTTTGATAGTTTTCTAAGATCGATTGAATTTCTAAGCCAAGATAACCCACATATAAAATTGATAATAACGCCATCCCAGTTTGCCCTGGAATGATGAACGCGACTGGGATGAAAAAAACGAGTAAAATTAAACTCGCTATTTTTCGAATGATGCCGTTAATCCCAATTTTTGAGGTAATTTCTTTACGAAGAATGGCGGCATAGCTCCCACTAACAAAATCAATCACCATCGCAACGGATAATAATGACAAAATATAAAGAACTTTTTGCGTACGAATTACTTCAAACCATTCAGTTAAATGCATAACTGTCCCTCCTTTTACCCATATAAACGAGCTGTTTTATAAAAATGTCCGCATTCTAAGAATCTTTTCGTTTAAATCGGCAAAAATCATGTATACTAGTCTTAGTACGACATTTAGGAGGATAAATATGCATATTCAACAAATTCCAACCGGACCAATTCAAGAAAATTGCTATTTGGTTTGGCAGCTACAGGATTTATTAATTATTGATCCCGGTGCCGATGCCAGTTTACTAAAAGAACAAATAAAAAAAACACAAGCACAACCTTTAGCTATCTTATTAACACATACCCATTATGACCATATCGGAGCTGTCGAAGAATTACGAGAATTTTATCAAATTCCCGTCTATGTTAGCCCCTTAGAAAATAATTGGCTAAGTAATCCAGTTTTAAACCTATCTAGCCGCCATCCTGAATTAGGTGGCGTGGTCGTCCAACCTGCAGAACATGAGTTTGAATTAAAAAGATACCAAATCGGTGCCATTTCATTTCAAGTTGTAGCGACACCTGGGCATTCACATGGCAGTTTAAGTTTTATTTTTGATGATTTTGTAATTAGTGGCGATGCATTATTTAAAGGAAGTATTGGTCGAACGGATTTATATACAGGTAATTTGGAACAACTACTGCATAGTATCCAATCCGAGCTTTTTACCTTGCCAGAATATTTCAAAGTCTTTCCAGGTCACGGAGAACCTACGACCATTGCATGGGAAAAACAAACAAATCCATTTTTTAATCGATAGGAGGAGAATCACGCATGACAAAAACAGAAATCTACTTAGTGAGACATGGAAAAACAATGTTCAACACCATGCAACGTGTACAAGGTTGGTGTGATACGCCCCTTACAACAGTTGGCGTTGACCGAATCGAAGCTTTAGGACGGGGCTTAAAAGATATTCGTTTTGTCGCAGCTTTTTCAAGTGATAGCGGTCGAGCAATTGAAACAACACGCTTAATTTTAGGTGAAAACCTGGCTGGCTACAAAACACCTTATCATACTGATCAACGAATTCGTGAATGGTGCTTTGGTTCCCTAGAAGGCGGTTATGATGCAGAGATGTGGGGCGTTATACCACGAGTATTAGATTTTAAAACATACGATGACATGATTGCTGCAAAAACGACTTTTGAAGAAATTTGCCAAGCCATTTATACTGCTGATACCGCCAATTGGGCAGAAACATACGAAACTTTAAGTGATCGGGTCATGACCGGCTTTGAAGATATCGCTCATAAAGCCGAAAAAAACGGCGGTGGCAAAGTATTAGTTGTTTCACACGGTCTAACGATTGCTTTATTATTGCATTTAATTAATCAAGAAAATAATGTTCGGATTGATATTGATAATGGTTCTGTCACTAGACTCACCTACGAAAACGGTGAATTCACTATTCATGAAATTGGGAACCGTGAATTTTTTGAAAAAGGAGAATAATCATTCTCAACAAGGCACCTTGTTTATCAGGTGTCTTGTTTTTTGAAAAAAGCTTGGTATTCAATCCAAGAAAAGGTATACTAAAAAAGGTGTATAAAAAAAGATGATTATTTACTAGAAAGGATTTTTTTATGGAATTCATTGATTTTTTAAAAGCAATTTTACTAGGAATTGTTGAAGGGATTACCGAATGGCTACCTATCAGTAGTACTGGCCATTTAATTTTGGCTGATGAGTTTATCCGCTTAAACGCTTCTGAAGACTTCATGACGATGTTTAATGTCGTTATCCAACTAGGTGCTATCATGGCAGTCGTTGTGTTATATTTTCACAAATTGAACCCTTTTTCGCCAAAGAAAACGGCCATGGAAAACAAACAGACTTGGTCATTATGGTTTAAAGTAATTGTAGCCATCTTACCTTCAATCATTATTGGTCTTCCTTTAGATGATTGGTTGGATGCACACTTTTATAACTTTATGACCGTTGCAATCATGTTAATTGTTTATGGAATTGCTTTTATTTTGGTCGAAAAACGTAATCAAACGAAAACACCAAGCGTGACAGATCTAAATCAAATTACCTATAAGTTCGCTTTACTTGTGGGAATGTTTCAAGTGCTCGCTTTAATTCCCGGTACTTCCCGGTCAGGTGCGACGATTTTAGGTGGGATTATTATCGGTGCTTCGCGTTTTGTTTCTGCAGAATTCTCTTTCTTTTTAGGCATTCCAACGATGTTTGGAGCAAGTTTTTTAAAAATTGTTAAATTCTTAGCTTCTGGCAATACCTTTGATGCGGCTGGCATCGGTATTTTACTAACGGGAACGCTTGTTTCTTTCGTTGTTTCAATTTTAGCAATTAAATTCTTGTTGAACTATATTAAGAAAAATGATTTCACTGTTTTTGGTTGGTATCGAATTGTTTTAGGGATTATTTTAATTGCCTACTGGGTAATTGCTTTTTAAAAAAAATTGTGACAGAAGTTAAAAAGCTACTTCTGTCACCTTATTTATCGAAACACAAGGGACTGTGACATAAATATGTCACAGTCCCTTGTGTTTTTCGGTTTATTAAGTATTTTTGATAATTAAGCCATCAATAATATCAACGGCACTTTCGGTATAGTTGATAATGGTTTCAAATAAATTATAGACATCGCGCCACTTCACAATTTCCAAAACATCTTTTTCTTCACTAAATAACTGTTTTTTTAGACGACTATATAATAAATCTGCTTCTGATTCAATTTGATTGACTTCAACAATTAATTTTTTCAAATTTTTTGAATTTTTAAATTTAGGAAACTCAATCATCGCCAAGTGCACCCCTTTAGCCGCTCGACTAACAAAGGCGCCAAAAACTTCTGTTTCGGGTCTTAAATCAGTAATCACTAAGTTTTCAAATAAGTAAGTCATCCCATTGATCCCGTCCATGATGTCATCTAAACGCTCAGAAATAATTAAAATATCTTCACGGTCAATTGGCGTAATGAACGCATCATAAAGTTCATTCGTTAATTCATCAATTAAGTAATCATTTTTCTTTTCTAATTGATGAATCACTTGTGCATTTTCTTCTAATTTTTCTGCATCATAATTTTCAATAATCTTTTCTAAATGTTCAGCCGCAGTATGTGCATTTTCTGATAGTATTTCCATTGTTTTAAAATAATCATATTGTTTTTTTCTAGCCATTTTATTATCTCCTTAAAAAATTGCCACAAATATTTTTGCCATTGCATAAGCGATGAGCCCGCAGCCTGGGAAAGTCATTACCCAAGCGAAAAGCATTTCCTTTACAATTCGCCAGTCCACACTTGAAAGACGTTTAGACGCCCCCACACCCATAATCGCAGTGGTCTTTGTATGTGTTGTTGAAACGGGAATCCCCATAACAGAAGCGAGAAATAGACAAATCGCGGCGCTTAAATCCGCAGAAAAACCTTGATAAGTTTCTAATTTGACCATATCCATTCCAACTGATTTAATGATTCGCATCCCACCAACTGATGTTCCAATCCCCATCGTAATAGAGGAAACAGCCATTACCCAAAGAGGAATTTCAAACCCATTCCCTGTTTTTTCTGCTAAGTTATTATAGAACAAGGCCAACATAAACACACCCATAAATTTCTGCCCATCTTGGGCTCCATGTAAGAAAGCATTGGCTGCTGCTGCACTTGCTTGTCCATAATGAAAGAACTTATTAGCTTTAGGCCTTGGCACATCCATAAAAATCCAGACAAGGACTTTCGTGATAATGAATCC
>CAYNOA010000091.1:0-7490 GCA_964398695.1 uncultured Enterococcus sp.
TTTGTGAGGAGAAAAATTTTTTATTTTTTACGACTCGTTGGGTCAAGCTTACGTTCAATCAGACCTAAAAACCAATCGGCAAAAATCGACATGGCAGCGGTTGGTAATGCTCCAGCTAAAATAATAGCGGCACCGTCTGTGGCGTTGGTGCCTCGAACGATAATATCACCTAAGCCACCGGCACCTACAAACGTGCCAATTGCGGTAATCCCAATTGCTAAAACAAGGGCATTTCGTACGCCGGCCATAATGACAGAAATGGCAAGGGGCAGTTCTACGAGGTAAAGACGTTGCCAAGGCGTCATGCCCATTCCTTTTCCAACATCTAACACCCCATCATCGACTTGGCGCATCCCCGTGTAAGTGTTTTTGATAATTGGTAGAAGTGAATATAAAAAGACCGTTACAATAACAACATTCACGCCGAGGCCAAGACCAAGCATCAAAACGGAAACCATCGCTAAAGCCGGAATCGTTTGAATAATATTCGCCAAGCGCATTACCCAGTCGGCTAATTTTAAACGCCTTGAAATAAAAATTCCAATCGGAATGCCCACTATTGCAGCAAAGAAGACACCGTAAAAAGAGATTAAAAAATGGCGAATAAACTGCGTAAAGACGTAGCCACCGTTTTCATTGTAATAATGTAACAGTTGTTGAATTAAATTTAAATCACTCATTTTCGGTCCCTCCTTCAAAATAATGGTGTGTTTCTAGAAATTGTTTGGCAACAACAGCCGGTTCTAATAATTCATTGTCCGATTTGGCATTTAACTGTTGCATGGTCGCGGTGTCAATTGTTCCAGCTAAACGAGCGAAAATGGCGGTTAATTCTGGCACTTGTTCTAAAATTTCTTTTGTTGCCACCGGCGAAGCGTCATAAGGGGGAAAGAATTGCCGATCATCTTCAAGCATGACTAAATGATTGCTCATGATGCGGCCATCAGTTGAGTAACCTAAGACAACATCCATATGACCGCTAGCCACTGCGTCATAAACTAACCCGATTTGCATAGGTAAAATAGAGGCAAAACTAAAACCGTATGTTTTGGTAAAACCAGGATAGCCATCGCCTTCACGCGTCATCCAAGCGCGGTCGGCACCGATCACCAATTGATCGGCAACATCCGCTAAATCACTGACCGTTTTCAAATTAAATTTTTGTGCGGTCTCTTCACGAACTAAAAAAACATAGGAGTTTTCAAAACCGTAAGAAGGAAACCAAGTTTGGTTAAAGCGACTCGCAAATTCTTGTTGCACGGTTTCAAATGCTTTTTTTGGATCGGTAATCGGCGCTAATTGTAAAGTTGAAGCGATATCGGTTCCGGTATAACGGGCGGCGGAGATTTGGGCATCACCGTTTAACATGGCTTGGTGATTAATATTGGTTGTGCCTAAATTGTTAATAATAGTTGTGTCTTTATCGGTATAGTGCTCAATCATGTCCGCGACAATACTCGCTAAAATTTGCGTTTCGGTGGTAATGCCACCCGTAATAGCAATCGTATTGGCATCGCGGCTGGTTTTTAAGCCGGGTAGGGAACAAGCGCTCAAAAAGAAAAGAGTCCCTAAAAAAATTAAACCCATTTTTATTTTCCGCATTATTTTCCCTCCTTTTGCCGCGTTTGGGGTGTTAACTTGCTTTCTAATTTGCCTAAAAGATAATCGGCACTCAAGGCGAGTAAAGTAATGGGGATGGTTCCAGCAAAAATTAACGCCGGTTGATAGTTGTCTAAACCACTAAAAATTAATACCCCTAGGCCGCCTGCCCCAATATAAGAGGCGAGACTGGCCCAAGCAATCACATAAACGGCAGCTAAGCGTAAACCAGCCATAATCGTTGGCAAAGCAAGTGGTAGCTCGACTTGAACAATCGATTGGGGTGCGGTCATCCCCATACCTTTAGCCGCATCTAAATAATTTTCATCGACATTTTTTAAACCAATATAAGTATTGCGTAAAATTGGCAACAAAGAATAAATAAACAAAGCAACAATCGCTGGTAACCGTCCAACGCCTAAAAAGGGAATCATTAAAGTTAGTAAAGCCAGTGAAGGAATCGTTTGTAAAGCGCTCGTGATGCTTAAGACGGTATTGGCAATTTTAGGCGTTCTTGTCAATAAAATACCCAGAGGGATTGCGACAAGCGCACCGAAAAACAACGCAATTAATGAAATATAAAGGTGTTCAAGGGTGGTCGTTAAAATTTGCCCACCATATTCTTCTAAAAATTGCATGGGCTAGACCTCCTTCACTTCAGCGGGATTAAAGGCCTCAACAGCATCGGTGATTGTTTCTTCTTCACCAAAAACCACGTCATAAACAATATCAACTAGGGAAGCCCGTGTAATAATCCCGACTACTTTTTTGTCAGTATCGACAACAGGAACATATTTTAACCCACGCTTTAAAATGCGTTGCAAAGTGTTTCGTAATAACGCGCTTTCTTGTACGTAAAAGACATCGGTTTGTAAGATATCACCGACACTACTCGTTAATCCGCGATTTTTATTGATTGCTTCGATGTCAACAAAACCTTTTAAGACATTTTGATTGTCAGTGACCAAGAGTGTATCGACGCGCTTTTCACGCATTAAACGCAACGCTTCTTGTAGCGATTTTTCGGTCGTAATTGTAATCGCCGTATTTAACATCACTTCATTTACGCGCGTAGTGTCAGGTTTTGCTTGTAACAGGCGATCTTCTCCAAGTAGTTCTTCCACAAATTGATTGGCTGGTTGTCTTAAAATATTTTCTGGTGTATCAAATTGGACGACTTTTCCTTCGCTCATAATGGCAATTTTACTGGCTAGCTTTAAGGCTTCGTCCATGTCGTGTGTTACAAAGACAATCGTTTTTCCTAAACGCTCTTGTAAATCTTTGACTAAGTCTTGTAACGAGTCCCGGGTAATTGGATCTAGAGCCCCAAACGGCTCATCCATTAAAATGATGTCTTGATCTGCCGCTAGCGCGCGAACCACCCCAATTCGTTGTTGTTGTCCACCAGAGAGTTCACTCGGGTAGCGGTCAAGCATTTCGCGTGGTAATTCGACTAAATCAATCATTTTTTCTGCTGTTTGATTCCGCTTTTCTTGCTCAATTTTTAATAGTTTTTGGACAAGCGTGATATTTTCACGAATGGTCATGTGTGGCATGAGTCCGATACTTTGAATCACATAACCGATTTTTCGGCGCAATTCAACGGCATTCATTTTTTGGATATCTTGACCGTCAATCAAGATCTTGCCTTTGGTTGGTTCGGTCATGCGGTTAATCATTCGCATGGAGGTTGTTTTTCCGCTCCCACTGGTTCCAATGAAGCAAATAAATTCGCCTTTTCCAAAAGATAAATGAAGATTATCAACGGCGATTTTTCCGCCTTTATATATTTTTGAAACGTGTTGAAATTCAATCATATTTTCCACCTCGGTTTTAAGTCTATTTTATCTAAAATTTTAACGTACCTTTTTTATAAGTGTGCCAAAAAAATACACATCTGACAAATGATTTGAGTGAACAAAGGGCTCAAAATCAAGAAAAAAGGGTTGATTTCACCTAATTTAGGCAAACGATAAAAGTGAAGAGAGGCCTTTGCTTGCACGGGTTTGCGCCTTTTCTTAAAAAGATAAAATTAAAATTTCATTAGAATTTCAAAGAGTTCGTGAAAATTCGTGTTTTTGAGTGAATTTTGCGCTAAAAGACAATAGTTTCCGAATGGCTAAAAAAATGATAGAATGGTTTTCGAACTGATAAAGAGGAAGAGTGAAAAGACATGTTAACAACAGAGAATTTTGATTTTGATTTACCCGAAGAACTGATTGCGCAAACACCATTAAGTGACCGGACTAGTTCTCGCTTACTCGTCTTAGATTCAAAGACGGGCGAGATGGCCGATAAGCACTTTTATGAAATCATTGATGAATTAAATCCGGGCGACGCATTAGTGATGAATGATACTCGCGTCTTGCCGGCACGTTTATACGGAGAAAAACCTTCAACTGGTGGACATCTAGAAGTCTTACTTTTAACCAATATTGAAGGGGATACTTGGGAAACCTTGATTAAGCCAGCTAAACGTGCCAAAGTAGGGACGCAGATTCATTTTGGCGATGGTCGTCTAAAAGCGATTGTTGAAGAAGAACTTGACCATGGTGGTCGAATCATTCGTTTTGAATATGAAGGGATCTTTTTAGAAAATTTAGAGTCACTGGGAGAAATGCCACTACCACCTTATATTAAGGAGCGTTTAGAAGATCCAGAACGTTATCAAACCGTTTATGCGAAAGAAAATGGTTCGGCAGCTGCGCCAACAGCAGGTCTGCATTTCACTCAAGCGCTGCTTGACCGAATTGCAGCAAAAGGCATTCGTTTAGCTTACGTGACCTTACACGTTGGTTTAGGCACCTTTAGACCGGTGAGCGTTGATAATATTGCGGAACATGAGATGCACAGCGAATTTTACCGCTTAACGCCCGAAAATGCGCAAATTATCCGAGAAGTAAAAACTAACGGCGGAAAAATTGTGGCCGTTGGGACGACTTCGATTCGAACGCTTGAAACCATTGGGACCAAATTTAGTGGGCAAGTCCAAGCTGATAGTGGTTGGACGAGTATCTTCATTACCCCTGGTTATGAATTTAAAGTGGTGGATGCTTTTTCGACCAACTTTCATTTGCCAAAATCAACGTTAGTCATGCTAGTCAGTGCCTTTGCTAGCAGAGAAAAAACCTTAGCCGCTTACCATCACGCGATTGAAGAAAGTTATCGCTTCTTTAGTTTTGGGGACGCCATGTTTGTCAAATAACCAAAAAAAGCAACTGTTCAAATTTCGAACAGCTGCTTTTTTAATCGGAAGGTATTTGTTGGTTGTTTGGTAAGTGATGCAAAGTACGTAATCACGGTTTAACAAAAATTTTGTTGCATTTGAAGATTCGAAACTAAAATACTTTTGCAAATCATGGTTCTTTAAATCAGGTAATGTAAGGTAAAATCTTGTTACATGTGGCCTTTTTATTACTTTGCACAGTGTATACTAGGTGAAGCTTGTTACTGGAACAACTTTTTGTTACTTTTTTCTAACGGAACTAGAAAAACCAACCAACAAATATTGTCCTTCCTTACACTCTTATAGTAACATGTAATGATAGCGTTTACAAACCATATGCTTTAAAAAAGTAGCCAAGCAGGTGGCTACTTAATGAATTCTTAATTATTTTGTGCCAGATCAGCATAAAAAGCAGCTTTGGTGGCTGAAATGTAAGGCATTAACCATAAATAACCAATACCTAAAGTTAGCGCAGCAACAAAATGCCAGCCGATAAAACTTAAATCAAGTAGAAATAAGCGCCCTTTGTGGCCGTTCATTAAGCGCCGACTTTTTGTAATACTATCTAAGTATTGTGGCGGTACGCCTGTTTGGCGATATTCGTCGTAATAGATGAAGTAAGCTTGTGAATAGGCGTAGCTTTTAATGATTCCTGGAATAATAAATAACAAAGTCCAAAAGAAAGTAAAGATAGAAGTTAACAGGTAAATCACTAAAATACCAATGCCATAAGGGGCTTGAAATCCTCTTAAAGCATCTTTTAAAGGAACAATGTTCGTTTTGCTTCCTCTAAGTAAGTCCAGAAAAGTCCAGGAAATCCCGACAGTAAAAAATGTTCCAATAATACCTCCGAATAAACCAGATCCGCTTTGGCTACCTAAGTTTAAATCGATGTTATTGGCGAACTCACCATTGTGGATAACCTCTTGTACCGTATTAGTATTCCACAAGAAAAAGGCTGGAATCGCAAATAAAGCCGCAATCACCAAAACAGCTAAAATTTGAATTGCTGCTGGAATTAAGTTCATTAAGACGGCCTCTTTCCAACGACCCGCCAATACGTCTTTGGCCTCTTGTTTCAATTGTGCATTTGTTCTCATTGTTTTGTCACTCCTTTCAGATCTATTTATAGTATAACAGAAGTCTTTCTTTTAATAAAAACATAAATAAGCGTATCGAATGATTTCTTTTTAAAAAAAAAAAGAAAATGAAAGCCTATTTTTTTAATATTTTTTAAACGTCAAGGAAACATTGGTGTTTCAGTTGCAAAATAAGTCAATAAGTCTTAAGATGGAGAGCGGACCCTTAAAGGAATTAAGAATAAAAATTAGTGAATGAAAGTAGGGAAATGAATGACGGAACCAGCCATTCGTTATCGATTAATAAAAAAAGAAAAACATACAGGCGCACGCCTAGGTGAAATTATCACCCCTCACGGGACGTTTCCAACACCGATGTTTATGCCAGTTGGCACACTTGCTACGGTTAAAACCATGTCGCCTGAAGAACTCAAAGAAATGGGTTCAGGCATTATTTTAAGTAATACTTACCATCTTTGGTTACGCCCAGGAGAAGATCTGATTGAAGAAGCCGGTGGACTCCATCGATTTATGAACTGGGACCAACCCATTTTAACTGACTCGGGGGGCTTCCAAGTGTTCTCATTGGCCGAAATGCGGAACATTGTAGAAGAAGGAGTTCATTTTAGAAACCATTTAAATGGTTCGCCACTTTTCTTGTCACCAGAAAAAGCCATCCAAATTCAAAACAAACTGGGTTCAGATATTATGATGAGTTTTGACGAATGTCCGCCCTTTGATGAAAGTTATGATTATGTGAAAAAATCGGTGGAACGCACGTCTCGTTGGGCTGAACGTGGCCTAAAAGCCCATGCGAATCCAGATCGTCAAGGCCTGTTTGGGATTATCCAAGGAGCAGGGTTTGAAGATTTACGACGCCAAAGCGCGCATGATTTAGTAAGTATGGATTTCCCTGGTTATTCAATTGGGGGCTTATCCGTAGGCGAAAGTAAAGCGGAAATGAATCGTGTTTTAGAATTTACGACGCCATTGATTCCGGAAAACAAACCACGATACTTAATGGGCGTCGGTGCAGCGGATTCTTTAATTGATGGTGTGATTCGTGGCGTCGATATGTTTGACTGTGTCTTGCCAACTCGAATTGCTCGTAATGGAACTTGTATGACCTCAAAAGGCCGCCTGGTTGTTAAAAACGCACAATATGCGCGTGATTTCCGCCCAATTGATGAAAATTGTGATTGCTACACTTGTAAAAACTACAGCCGGGCTTACGTGCGCCATTTAATTAAAGCAGACGAAACGTTTGGCTTGCGTTTAACTTCTTACCATAATTTACATTTCTTACTGAATTTGATGAAACAAGTTCGTCAAGCAATTATGGATGATAACTTATTAGAGTTTCGTCAACATTTCTTTGAAGAATATGGCTTTAACAAAGAAAATGCGAAAAACTTCTAAGATTCATTAAAAAGACTAGTGAAATTCATATTTTTTTGTTACAGTGTTTACAGTAAAGAATAGAATAAGAATACGAGGTGGAAAAATGACACAAGGATTAATTATGATTATTCCAATTGCAGCGATGCTTTTCTTTATGCAACGTTCGCAAAAAAAACAACAACAAG
>CAYNOA010000092.1:0-7459 GCA_964398695.1 uncultured Enterococcus sp.
AGGGATAGGATTGTTGACGCGATTTTTTTTAGATTAGACATGCTCTACCTTCCGTCCTTAATGAAATAATTCTCAGCAATTGTAGCATAATTTTTATTGATGTTCAATTTTACAAAAATTTCTTAATTTTATTGCTTGGCTCTGAAGGTGCATGGGCTTGTTGCACGGTTAGGCCACTGCCTTTGACTGAGGTTGGTTTTGGTGCGAGATTTGTCAGTCTTTTAAAAAAAAAATAAAGGGGTTATGACAAAAGTTAGCCATCGCCCCTTGTTTAAACGGTGTACCTGAAGTAGCTTCTTCGGCCACACCCCATTAAATGAATACCTTTATAAAAATTGAACCAAGGTAGTTAATAAGGTCACTATCATAACGAGTATTAACTGATTGTATACCTCTTTTTCACTTTGAGAAAAGAAAGTTTTGATTGTCAGATGTTGTTAATGTGCTTGAAAAGCAATTCGACTTGTCAGCGACTTTTGTAGGCTTGCGCGATTTCTTCTGCGGCCACGACCTCTATTTCAAACGGTGTGGCCGAAGTAGCTTCTTCGGCAATAAGCCGAAAAGCTCAAAAATTTGAAAAACAATTTTCGCGCTTTCCTTCTTATTGCTTGAAGCTGAACACTGCGGCCACGACCTCTATTTCAATCGTTCGCTTAAAATGTCGGCAATCTGTTGGCAAGCCGTTCCGTCGCCATAGGGGTTGCTCGCATGACTCATTTTCTTGTACTCGTCTTCGTTTTCAAGCAGTTCTTTAAACGAGTCGTAAATCACAGTTTCATCCGTACCGACGAGCTTCAGCGTCCCGGCCGTCACGCCTTCTGGCCGTTCTGTCGTATCACGCATCACTAAAACGGGTTTGCCTAGGCTGGGTGCTTCTTCTTGCACGCCGCCACTATCGGTTAAAATCAGATAGGATTGCGCCATAAAGTTATGAAAATCTAAGACTTCTAATGGTTCAATCATCCGGATTCGTTCATCATTGCCTAAAATCTCATTGGCCGCCTCACGCACGACTGGATTCATATGAATTGGGTAAATCACTTTTAGATCAGGTGTTTCATCCACAATCCGCTTGATTGCGCGGAACATATGCCGCATCGGCTCGCCTAAGTTCTCGCGGCGGTGGGCAGTAATCAAAATGAGACGGCTATCTTTGGCCCATTCAATTTGGGGATGGGTATAGTTTTCACTAACGGTGGTTTTCAAGGCGTCAATCACGGTATTGCCCGTCACATAAATATCTGCGGGATTTTTCCCTTCAGCTAAGAGATTGTCTTTGGCTTGTTCCGTTGGTGAGAAATGATATTTAGCGACGAGACCCACGGCTTGGCGGTTGAATTCCTCTGGGTAAGGGGAATAGATATTATGCGTGCGTAAGCCGGCTTCAACGTGCCCAATTGGGATTTGTAAATAAAAACAAGCCAATGAAGTCACAAAGGTCGTTGACGTGTCACCATGCACCAGCACAACGTCTGGTTGAACTGTTTCTAAAACGTCTTTCATGCGGTCCAAAATATTAATGGTGACATCAAATAGTGTCTGCTTGCTTTTCATAATGGATAAATCATAATCCGGGCTAATCTCAAAGGTTTTTAAAACTTGATCTAACATTTGTCGATGTTGCCCAGTGACACAAACAATCGTTTCTAAGTTCTTTCTGGTCTTTAATTCTTTGACTAAAGGACACATTTTTATCGCTTCGGGTCTTGTCCCGAAAACGACCATGATCTTCTTCATAATTGACTCCTTGTAATTTATTTATTTTTTTTGTTTCGTACTCACCAAATAATGTTCAATGTTTAAATACTCCGCCCATTGGCTGACGCTGGCTGGTGTAATTTTTTCTGATTGTACGTAGTCGCCGTTTTCTTGAAAGAAAACGCTATGGTTGACTGGAATTTCTTCTTTCAACCCTTTTAAGTATTGCATGAATTCGTTCCCCGTCCAACCCATTTGTTCAAAAACTTCGGTCATCAGGTGGTTAGGGCTTAAATCTTGACCTTCTGCGACAAAATCATTCCCGGTGACTGCGCTTGCGGCTGCATTTCCCCAAATGACATAAGGGGTCGTGTAGTAGTTCTTAAAACCGGTGACTTCACTGACGTCTAAATCAATGCCTAACATTTCGTAAACGGAATTAGCGACGCCAAGCCAAGGGTTATGATCGCCGAATAAAACGACCACAACAGGTTCTTCCCTTTGCTCAAAATACGTGATTAGTTTATTGATTGCTTCATTGGTGGCTTTAATGCCGGAGAGGTAGTTATTGAAAATGTTATAATCTTCTGCGTTATACCCTTCTTGGTTCACTAAATATTCTTCGGTCGTGATGGCTTCGGTGTCATAGGGTCCGTGATTTTGATAAGTAGTTGAAAAATGGAAATACGGGTTACCGGCGGCGACACTGTTTTCAAAACTTTCAATGATTACATCAAAGAAAGCGGCATCCGACAAGTATGGTTCTTGGACGTAACGGAAGCGATTGTCGTAATGATCGAAATGGTCAAAACCTAAAAATTCATTGACGTTGCGGCGGTTGTAAAAGGAACCAGTAATTGGATGCATGGTTTCGGTCGTGTAGCCTTGTTCTTTCATATACCAGACATGCGAATTGGTCGGCTTATAAAAATCTGAATTGCTATAATATCCGGTCAAAAAGGCGCGTTCCGTATTGATCGTGCCCCCGGCGAAGATATTGGTTACTAAATCACCGGAAATGGCCTGTGCCTGCAGGTCATGAAAAGCTTGATAGACATCATCACGAATCTCAACGGTCTCAAATTTAGAAAAGTCATTGTAAGCTTCTAGCATGATGGAAATGACATTGACTTTTTTATCGGCGGCAATGTTTTGGTAATTAAAGGCGGCTAAGCTTTCGACGGCTTGGTCTTCATCGTAGTCAGCCGGTGCGCTTTCTTTGGCTTCTTTGGCACTATACAAAAAGGGATAGACAAAGCCTCTTGATTGAAATTGTTGCGAACCAATCCAACGATTGATCAAGGTGTCATCCCCCACGAGGGCATAAACTTCTTCATCAAAATAGGCACTACCGAAAACGCCTGCCAGCACCCCCATTAAAGCAATGTTTATCACGCGTATTTTTTTCGATGGGATTTTAATGTTTAGAAATAGTTTAATGACAATGGTTAATAAGAGTAACCCGATAATCGAGAGAAGTAGCATTTGATCCACCGTTAAAGAATATTGCTTGGACATTTGTAAGGATTCGGTGAATAATTTCAAATCTCTAAAAACAAAAGGGTCATCGCGATAGGTTAATTTAAATTTATTGATTAACCCGCCACCGACAAACAAAATGGTGGTTAGGAGATAGCTTAACCATAAAGTATTAAAAATAAAATACAAAAGGGTCATGACTAAAATAATCGGGATAATATTCATAAATAAGAGCAAGGGGCTAGCTAAATAACTTTGAAATAAGAGCTCGTTGAATTCGGCACTGGATAATACTAAGGTTACACCTAAAATACCGACACTAAAAAGCGTGCTTAAAAGTAGGATGAGGCCACTTTTTATAAAATTGTTTTCAAAAAAAACAATTATTTTTTTCATTTGTTTCATTCCTTCTATTCTTTTTATTTTTTAGCGGCAAGCCAAGTTCCAGTCGCTCTCGTTTGTTTTTGCAGCTAATTTTAAAGTACGGTGAAGGCCGGCGAAATACATAAAAAGCGACAAATCGTTTGGAGCTTCGCTAAATCTTCTTGCTTGCATTGCAGCGTTGAAAAACCTTGGGCCATTTCAGCGAGCAATGTTTGGTAAAAAGCTGGTAAGTCGTTTTTAATTAGTAACTGATTGAAGGTGCGCATATCTTTACCATAATAGATGGGCAAGTCTGCTGGGAGTGCTTCAATGGTTAGCGTGCGCGGACTCGCTTGTTGGTAATAACACACGAGGCTATTTAGAAAAAGATTGGTTTTGTAGCTTTCGCCAAAACGCTTGGTCACGGCAAACTCAATAATCTTACCCGGATGCTTTTCTTTTTGGTTTAAATAAATTGGCCGGTACCATTGGCTTAACCCCAATTTATTGAACAAGCGAAACAAAATAAATTGCCCTTTATAAAATGGAATCGATTTCGTCGCCATCAGTGCCACTAAGGTGCGGAGTTCGCCATTAATCACATTTAGTTGCCCTAACTCGGTGTTGGCGTAATTTCCCGAAAACACGCGGTACTCATACATGATAAAGTCGACATTTTTTACCTTTAGTAGTTGGTTCGTTTGAAAATTCACCCAAAAAGGCATGTTCCAAGTCAGATAAGATTCTTTAATGCTGGTTAAAAAGGTCTGCGTTTTAAATAAACCAACATCGACGTATAAGTTGCGGCCTAACCATAAATAAAGTAAGGCGAGCCTGGAATCGGTGTTTTTATAGGGCATGACTTTTTTCAAACCTTGGCGTTGGTCAAACTCATCCATAATATACCAATTGCCGATATAAGCATCATAGCTTGGGTCGGCTTGAACGGCTTGTTGCAATTGTTCAAAGGTGGTTTTGGCCGGAATATAATCATCGGAATGCAAAATGTAAATATAATCCCCCGTCACATGGGGTAAAGCGGTTAAAATCGCCGTTAATTGGTCTTGGTTGGCTTGTTTGAGGTATTGAATTTGTTCAGCTAAGGCTGGATACTCAGCGATTAAAGTCTGAACCACGGCTTGCGTGTCATCGGTCGAACCATCGTCGACAATAATTAATTCCCAATGCTTGTAAGTTTGCTGAAACAATGAAAGCATTGATTGGCGAATGCTTTGGGCATCATTATAGGTTGGGATAATTACGGTAATTTTCATTAGATCCTCCACTTCCATTTAAGCGAATCTTTTATTTTTCGATGCTTTCCAGTAGCCTTAACCATTCCGAAAAGACTTGATCGATGGTATACTTTTGGGCGGCTTGTTTGGCAGCTTGACCAAACTGCTTTCTAAGCGCTTCGTCTTCAATTAAGGCCAAGGTCTTTTGCACAAATGCCGCTTGGTTGTTATTTTCAATTAAAAAACCCGTTTGTTGATCGGCAATAATGGCTCTAGGGCCAACCGGCACATCATAAGCGATGACTGGTAGACCGGCATCCATCGCTTCAACTAACACAATGCCAAAGCCTTCTGATTCCGACGTCATGGCATAAATCGACGCTTCGAGCATTTTTTGGCGCATGGCTTGATTTTCCAGGAAGCCTAAAAAGGCAACGTGTTCGGTTAAACCTAGTTGTTCCACTTGCGCTTGTAAGTCCGGTAACAAGGGCCCTGCTCCGATGATTTGCAATTGCCAATCCGGTGCGCTGGCATGGATGGCTTGAAAGGCCTTTAATAAGCGTGCGTAGCCTTTATCGGGATGCAGTCGTCCCACGGATAAGATGACTTTGGCCCTTTTAGGTTGTTTTGTATTGGCCAAAGGGGTAATGGCATTGGCGATGGTAACGTATTTGGCCTGGTTTTTTCGGCCTTTGGTCCATTGTTCGGCTTTGTCTCTTAATTCTTCCGTTAAAAAAACAACCGCGTCAATTTGGCCATAGCGCTGCATGAGTTCTTTCGTAACGGCATCGTCTTGTTCAATGTTGTGGTGAATATGACCGATTTTGGCGACTTTTTGATGGCCAAATAAAGACAGTAAGATGGTATCTTCATTTCTAGAAGAAATAATCGTCCCGGTTTTAATTTGTCGAAAAGCTTTGATTAATACTAGTTTTTTCATAAGCAATACGCGGGCGGCATAACCGACTTCTTTGATGATCTGCCAGACATTTTTTTGTTTTAAGGCGGTCTTTAGGGCGTCACGATTGGGTTTTAAGCGCGTCAAATAATCAACTTTCACGCGAGCATCTAAGGGATAAGCCGGTTGACCTAAGTGATAGGTACACAAAATGGTGACGTCAAAGCCCTTCTCAACAAAGGCATTGGCTAATTGAACAACGACAAATTCTGTTCCGCCATGCATGAGATGCAAACTCGTTAAATAAATTTTTGGCATATTCTCCTCCATTAACGGTCTTTCTTTGAATGCATTCGGGTTTTTACCAAAATTCCGACAAAGCGCAAGTTGTTTTCAACAAAGCGTTTTAAGCGCCACGGTTCTTTCGTAATGCGGTATAACCATTCTAAGCGGAGTTTGATAAAGAGTTCTGGGGCTCTTTTTTTGGTGCCGCTTAAGACATCAAAAGTGCCACCAACCCCAATAAAAATCCCTTTTTGGGCAAGGGGATAGATTTGATGAATTAATTTTTCTTGTCGTGGGACACCGAGTGCCACTAGACATAAATCGGGTTGACTGGCTAGGATTTCGGCACTCACGGCTGCTTCATCAAAAGAGTAGCCATCATGAAAACCCACGAGTTTAATCCCGCTATATTGTGCTTTTATCCGGGCCACTAATTTTTCCATCACGTCCGGTGCGGCACCTAATAAGTAGAGTTTCCCCTTTTTTTGATGGAGCGCTTCAAGTAAATTGGTGGTTAGGTCGATGCCGGTAATCCGATCGGGAATCGGAATCCCTAGAAATTTCGCCCCTTGTACAATGGCAATCCCATCGGCCACCACGCTGCTTGCTGGCGAATTTAAAATTTCCGCAATCTCTGGTTCCGATAAGCTTTTGACAAAAATCTCTGGGTTGGCGGTAATCACAAACATTTTCTTTTGAGCAGCAATATTCTCTTTACACAACTTATAAAAGTCTTCGCTTCTCATATTTAAAAGATTAGAGAATATCTTATTCATCTATTTCTTCCTACTTTCTACTTTCAGTATCGACAATTAAAAAATTGTTTGTTTGATTTTATTTTTAAGAAAAGATTTTTCGATAAAGACCTTTTTCATTTCCCTTCATCGCGCTTTTTTTTGGCAGGCGTGCGAAATTTTTCAAAAGTCTTTTTAGAAAAACATTTTCAAGTGGCGTCACAAAGAACCAAACATGCTTATCTTAACACGAGACGCGTTATTTGTGGGAAAAATAATCGTCGCTTGTTAAAATTCACTGGGCTTGGTTACCTGTTTTAAAAAAATTAAAATATAAAACTCGCGAAGAAATCTACGCGAGTTTTATATTTTAAATTATTGCAGCCTTGTTTTTATCTTCTTTTTGAAGATAACCATGCTGCAAAATATACCATTCTCACTTAATCTTCAAAAAAATCGTCTTGTTTCCCCTCGACAACGGCTTCTTTATTAAACAACGAGGTCACCGTGAGTATTAAACATTTGAAATCCATCCAAAAGCCAATTCTCTCCACGTATTCACCATCGAGACGAGCTTTTTCCTTCGTCCGGACTTGATCTCGACCATTAATTTGCGCCCAGCCGGTTAAACCAACAGGGACGTCATTGGCCCGGTAGCGATCTCTTTCTTCAATTAACGCGGTTTCTTGGCAGACAACCGGTCTTGGACCGACAAAACTCATTTCGCCTTTTAAAATATTGACTAATTGAGGCAGCTCATCCAAACT